>JACIYF010000005.1 GCA_014360065.1 Clostridia bacterium
GGCAGAGGGCACGGCGGTTATTTACGCTAAAACCCGCCCCGGAACATTATCTTATGGCCTGGAAAACACGTCGCATTGGCATAAGCTTTATCCGGCCAGACGAAAAAACGTCCACAACGCAAATAGCTCAGTTAGTTTGCCTATTGACGCGATCTTACCCCGTGTGCTAGCATAAACTTTTTTGACACCCCTTTCAGGCTTTGTTATAATGATTACAACAAAGCTTAGGAGGTACTTCTGTTGTTTAACGTCGGCGACAAAGTGGTATATCCTATGCACGGGGCAGGGATAATTGAGGCAGTAGAAGAAAAAGAGGTATTGGGACAATGCCGGAAGTATTACATTTTAAGGATGCCTCTTGGCGATATGAAGGTAATGGTACCGGTGGACAATGTGGACGAGGTGGGGTTACGATCGGTAATCAGAAGCTCAGAAATACCTAAGGTGCTAAAGGTGCTAAAAGAGGGGGGTATAGACCCTGCGCCGATAAACAGCTGGAATCGCCGCTACCGAGCCAACATGGAGAAGATGAAGAGCGGCGATATTTTTGAGGTGGCTAAAGTAGTGCGTAGCCTCTCAGTTCGGGAGCGACAGAAGGGGCTTTCTACCGGGGAACGGCGCATGCTAGAGACAGCAAGACACATTCTTATCAGTGAATTGGTATTGGCCAAAGGGGGTGGAAGGGAAGAAGTCGAGTCATGGCTGGAGGCTGCAATGGTATAAGCGAGATCATTTACAGGGAAAATATGGGGTAGGAGGTGATAGCGTGGTTTATAAAATCGCGCGCTGGTTTATAGCCTTACTGGTGGCCGGCATCGGATTTGAGAGCTCGCTATGGGCTGTAAGTATTTGGTATGGTGGCGTTGGGCCCGGACTCAAGTGGTCATTGGTAGGTATTGGTACGGTTGCTGGTGGGCTAGGAGGTTTTTTGTTAGCCCCGGCGGTAATGCGGCTGGTCCAAATTACGACTCAGAAAATGGAGGGTTGGCTACATAAAACCCCGACCGCTGACGTGTTGAGCGGGGTAATCGGACTTATTCTTGGCTTAATAATAGCTAACCTATTTGGGGCACCATTTTCTCGAGTTCCGCTGATTGGACCCTATCTTCCGGTGGTCTTCAATATCTTCTGCGGGTATGTTGGTTTCAGTGTTGGCCTTAAAAAACGGGAGGACCTTGCTTCTCTGCTTGGTTCCATTCCTCGCTGGGGACCTCGGGATAAGGAGAAAGAAAAAGCTTCTAGGTCCCAACGATTCAAGGTGCTAGACACTAGTGTCATTATTGACGGCAGAATAGCAGATGTCTGCCGCAGTGGTTTTTTGGAGGGCACCCTGGTAGTGCCCGGTTTTGTTTTAGAGGAATTGCGACATATTGCTGATTCGTCCGATCTCCTCAAACGCAATCGCGGTCGCCGAGGTTTGGATATCCTAAACCGAATTCGTAAAGAAGAGGACGTTCGGGTGCAGATTGTCGAAGTTGATTATGAGGACCTATCTGAGGTAGACTCGAAACTGGTACGCCTAGCCCAGGAGCTAGGAGCACCTATTCTCACCAATGATTTCAACCTCAATAAGGTGGCAGAGCTGCAAGGGGTGCGGGTGCTTAACATTAATGAGCTGGCCAATGCGGTTAAGCCGGTGGTGCTTCCTGGCGAAGAAATGGTGGTCCAAGTAATTAAGGAGGGCAAAGAAGTGGGCCAGGGGGTTGGCTATCTGGATGATGGCACCATGATTGTGGTGGAAAATGGGCGCAGGTATTTGGGCCAGACCATTACTGTTATGGTTACCAGCGTGCTGCAGACTCAGGCTGGGCGCATGATCTTTGCCCGGCCCAAAGTCAGCGAGAAACGAGCTGGGGGAGTAGCTAGTCACGCAAACTCAACCACTGCTCAGGCCCAAGCGCATGCGCGGACCAGCGAACGGGGCGACTATCAGTGGCTGACCTAGCCGCCAGATCTGGAAATGGACCGGTAGCTGCTATTATAGCCGCGGCCGGAAAAGGGGAACGACTGAAAGCTGGATATAATAAACAATTTGTCCCTATGGCGGGCCAACCCATGTTGGCCCGCACCTTAATGGCCGTAGGTGCTTGCCCACATGTTGATGAGATAGTTGTAGTGGTTGGAAGCGGCGAGGAAGAGCTAGTTTGGCGTGAGATACTGGGGTATACTCAGCTGGGCGCACAAGAGACGGAAGCATGGCGAGAAAAAGTTAGAGCTATTATACCTGGAGGGCCACGGCGGCAAGATTCCGTGTTTTTTGGCCTTAGGGCGATCAGGCCGGAGACGGAAATAGTGGTAGTTCACGACGGTGCTCGACCTTTAGCTCCGCCAGAGTTATTCAGCCGGGTTATTGCCGCTGCCAAAGAAAGTGGCGCAGCTATTGCTGCGGTTCCGGTGAAGGACACCATCAAAGTGACCACCGAGGCTAGTTGCTCAGTCCAAATCGGGGGTACTTTGCCCAGGGAAAAGCTCTGGGCGGCGCAGACTCCTCAGGCCTTTCGGTATGAGTTGCTATGGCGGGCCTATGAGCAATGCCAGAGGGAAGGAATCGAGGTTACTGACGATGCTGCGGCGGTAGAACGCTTAGGGGTTCCGGTTGATTTGGTAATGGGAAGCTATAGAAACTTGAAAGTGACTACTCCTGAGGATATAGCTATAGCTGAGGTTCTTATGGGACAAGCCTTTGCAAACAATTTTAGAGTAGGTTTGGGGTATGATGTTCACCCCTTGGTGGCGGGGAGGCCCTTGATCCTGGGGGGGATCAAAATCTCTTACGACCGAGGGTTGGATGGCCATTCCGATGCCGATGTATTAGCTCATGCCTTAGGCGATGCTTTGCTTGGAGCTTGCGCCCAGGGTGACTTGGGTCTACATTTTCCCGATACGGATCCTGCCTATGCGGGGATAAGCAGCATGACCTTACTAAAGCGGATTCGCGAGCTAATCGAGACCGAAGGCTGGAGAGTAGGCAACATCGACGCGGTGATAGTAGCTCAAAGCCCGCGTTTAGCGCCTTACATTGGCGAGATGCGCAAGGTCTTGGCACAGGTGCTGGGAATAACTGAGCAGCAAGTCAGCATAAAGGCAACTACTAGCGAAGGCCTGGGTTTTTGCGGGCGGGGAGAAGGGATTGCTGTCCATGCGGTTGCTACCTTAGTGCGCTAACTACGGTGGGGCAACTTCGGCCAATTGCTATGATAGTTAGCATATACAGACTTGAGCCTGGAAGCCTTGTGGCCCTAACCAGCCTTGCCATCTGGCTTGACGGTGGACCGGTGATTTACTATAATAACGTTGCACCCGGGGCGTGGCGCAGCTTGGTAGCGCACTTGGTTTGGGACCAAGGGGTCGGGAGTTCAAATCTCCCCGCCCCGACCTCTAGGCTTTTGGCGGAGGCTAGGGTCAGTAGGCTCGTTGGTCGCCGATGTAGCTCAACGGTAGAGCAGCTGATTTGTAATCAGCAGGTTAGGAGTTCGAGTCTCCTCATCGGCTCCCTAATGGGTTATAATAGATGGTGCACTGGCTACGGTTAGAGTTGAGGGCCAGCAAGAGGGATAGACTAGTTTAAGAGTAGCGTTGGGGTGTAGCCAAGCGGTAAGGCAATGGACTTTGGATCCATGATTCGGAGGTTCGAATCCTCCCGCCCCAGCCTTTTTATTTCATTCCAGGAGAAAACCTGTCAATGATAGATTGCATAGCATTCAGTCCTGATCGGGGGTTAATCGTCGGTTTAGCCGAAGCTGTTCAGCTGCTTCAGCAAGGGCGATTGCACTGCTGGTTGGATCTGGAGAACCCGCAAGCAGAGGAAGTGTCTTATTTATCCTCTCAGGTAGGCATTCCCGAGCAACTCTTTGATCTAAAGTGGCGTAGGCAAGATCGGAAGGTCGAGATTGAATCGGTCGAAGACTTCGACATGTTTGGGTTTTACGTGCCAACAACGGGTAAGAGCTATTCCATTCATCCTTGGCAGTTCATTATACGAAACAACTTGCTTCTAACTGTCCGCGAAACGACACCGCCATTTCTTTCCGAGATTAAGGCCAAACTGAAGCGCCACCCAGAGCTTCTTGCCCAAGGTATGGGTAAAGTAGTAGCCGGGATTCTTGGGGAAAGCGTTAACCTTTTTCTCTCTAGTCTAGAAGAAAACCAGGCCAAGCTAGATCGCTTGGAGGAGGGAGTACTGGCTCACCCCGACCGAACTGGATTGAACAAGGTATTCAAGTTGAGAAAGCAAGTGGGCGGGTATTATCGGTGCCTGATGCCCAATGCAGAAGTCTTACATAGCCTATCGTTGCACGAGGATGGCAGGTATTTTGACCGCCAAACTCACACCCGCCTGGCGGAGCTAAACGAGGAGCTTTTACGGATCGCCGACTTGTATGAGAATTACTATGATCGGTTTCATGACCTGCTTGAAGCCCACCTTTCTTTGTCTTCGTATCGCACTAACGAAATCGTCAGGGTGCTCACGGTCATAACTACCATCCTTATGCCCTTAACCGTGATTACCGGTATTTACGGTATGAACTTTCAACATATGCCAGAACTGCATTGGCGTTATGGCTATTACGTAGTCTTAGCAGGCATGGGGGTGATTGTATCCTCTTTGCTGTATTACTTTCACCGGAAAGGGTGGATTTAAATTGCTTTTAGGTTAGGTAGGGTCAGGTAAAATTGAACATAATTTTATCAATTGCTAGCAAAAATATTGACAGAAAGATCTGGTAATAGTAGGATGATGTCGGTCGGTTGGCCGACCGATACTTGCGAGGTTGTAATTGTATGGACAGCGATAAGCGGACTTTGATTAAAGAAGTAGCTAAAAGGCTGATTAGTAAAAAGGGTGCCAAGTTGACAACGCTTGCCGAGATTGCCAAAGCAGTAGGCATCAGCAAAGGAACTCTTTTTTATTACTATCCCAGCAAAGATGAGATTCTCTTTGAAGTGTTAGATGATTGCTTTGCCCAATACACAAGTATGTTCTTCAGCTTTCTTAAAGAGGTCAAAAATGTGCCCTCGGTCGCCCCAAGTCAGGTTTTTCGATTATTGCTAGAATTGTTTGCTTGCGATCAACCTTTGGCCAGCCTGAATCTATTGTTGCTTCACGAAGCACTATCTCGAAATCAGAATTTGCTGGAACGGTTTCGCCAGAAGTATGAGGAGTGGAGAGAATTAATAGCCATCGGGTTGGGGGAGCTCTACTATCCGCGCCCTGAGCTTGGTAACAACGGGTTTACCTTGGCCTCTGTTATTTTAGCCTTGATTGACGGTTTTAGTATCCAGTACTTGATCGACGAAGGTAGAGTGCAGCCGGAGAGGATTGGTCAGGTGCTGGAGCTAGCCGTGAGAGGGGTGATTGAAGAGGGTAACGGTATGGGTAGTTAGTACTCTTGGAGTTCAGTTGGCGCAAAAAATTAACCGGGGAGGGTTTTTGGTGAGGATCGTCTGCTTAGGCGGAGCCGGGGAAATGGGTAGCCGAGCAGTTAAGGATCTTGCAGCTCAGGCTGATGTTGAAAAGCTTACCATAGCCGATATTAATCTGTTTAAGGCCAAAAGCCTAGCGGAGGAGATCAATGCTGAAGTTGGCAATAAGGTCGAAGTTGTGCACATTGATGTCAACGTGCCCGAAACCCTTGAGCGAGCCCTGGAAGGCCATGATATTGCTACTAGCACCGTTGGGCCCTTCTACAAGTTTGGCCAAAAAATAGCCAAGGGAGTCATCGGCAAAGGTCTTCACCTAGTAGACATTTGTGATGATTATGATGCCGTGCAGCAGATACTCACGTTGGATGAGGAAGCCCAAGCTAATCAGCAGACTATACTAACTGGCATGGGCTGGACGCCGGGCCTTAGTAATATGCTTGCCCTCAAAGCTGTTCGAGAACTAGATCGAGCTGAGCACATACATATCTATTGGGCAGGCAGTCCTCTCGGACCAACCGGTTTAGCTGTCATCCTGCATACGCTGCATATCTTCGTAGGGGAAATCCCCTCATACCAAAACGGAGAATGGGTGAATGTCAAGGCTGGATCTGGCAGGCAGGTAGTAAATTTTGCTGATCTAGGCGATGTAACTCAATTCCATGTTGGCCACCCCGAACCGGTGACCATTCCTCGCTATATAGAGAGCCTTAAGACAGTAACCCTTAAGGGTGGACTAACCGATCACTTCTTGAACGAGTTGGCAGTTCTTGTAGGTAATAGCGGTTTTACCGGCAGCGAGGATACCAAGGATATTCTGGGCGGGTTGTTGAAGGTTGTACTGCCTTTTGGAGAAATGCTGCTGCCAAGCAAGGAGACTAGGTCCGCTATCCGAGTTGATGTCATAGGCTTTAAGGACGGTGTTGAGAAGACCATTTCCTACCAGGCTCGGGCTCCCATGGCTGACCTGACTGGGCTGCCACTGGCTGTTGGTGCTCTGATGTTGGGCAGGGGAGAGATTACCAGGCGTGGAGCTTTTGCTCCCGAGGCAGCAGTAGACCCAGATAAATTCTTAGCTGAGCTACAAAAGCGGGGGATAGAGATCCTCCGGGAGAGTAACTAGAAACAACTATATCCGCCAGGGGCGCTACCCCTGGCGGTCCTTTTTTGGGAGCCGGTCGCATCAACCTATAAGCCCCGGAGCTGTTGATTCTTCTGGTGCGGCAGAAGGGATTTGAACCCCCACGAGCGCTATGCCCACTAGACCCTGAATTTCCTGCAGGCTGCTTTGTGAAGTCCATGTGCTGTTACCCGATGTAGGGATTGCAAGCTTTCCCGCCGTTTCCGCGCTTTCTCATACCCTATTACGCGACGTCCATCTGCACCTGGGTAGTTGGACTGGTTGTAGTAACCTCGGAGTTTTATTAGCGCCATATGCTAGATTTTTTGGCCTATGCTTCTATGCCACGCCAAGTGAGACCTTGGCGGTTTTTTGTTGCAAATAACTTTTTATAGCCGGGCTATCACGCCCGGCTATTTTGCACCTCAAAAAGACCAGGGCTCACGTGAGCCCTGGATTCGGAGGCACTCCTAAGCCGTTCCTAATACCAAGGATCAACAGGGTGGACACTTCGCGTTTGAGCCTTTGCCGCGCAAGGCTTTTGGGCATTACGTCTCCCGCTTGGCGGGAGCTTCACATATACCATACTTTTCCAGATAAGACTGCGGTGAAAGTCAAGTAGTTCTGCAAGGAAATTTTGCGATTGATCCTGGCCATAAGATCGCTGCTCTTTGGCAAAATGGGCGCACAGGAATAAGCCCACAAAAGAAGGCTCCTTTGGGCGACAGAAAATGTCGGGGCGCACCGCGTAAGCGTGTTGACGAGTCTTTCGCCCTTTGGTAGATTAAGGCTAGGCGAAGACCTTACGTGTTGACTGCTGGGTAACCCCGCGCATGTTCCTGCGGCTTCGCAGAGTTCTTTGGGGTATGCGGCGACCGTTTGGTCTTCGCTTTTCTCCGGACGGCCTTTATACCCCGCCTGTTTTGGGCCGTAGGATCGAGAACCTTAGCATTCACCTCCTGCCTGGCGCCCTCGGCTTGGTAGAGCACTCCCTTAGACAAAAGGGCATAGACGAGGCGCACCAGCTTACGTGCGGTGAGCGACAGCGCTCGCTTTTTGGAATGGCGAGGGGTTTCTTTGGCCTTCCTGGCATAGTACTCCCGGTACTCCTGGTTATGCATCACCAGGCATTGAGCCGCCTGGATCAGGTAGTAACGCAGGTACGGATTGCCGGTCTTGGTCATGGGGGTAATATCCCCGTTAAAGCCGCCGGACTGGCGCTTCCTCCAGGTGAGCCCGGCAAACTTGGCCAGCTTTTCCTGGCCGCTAAAGCGGGAGATATCGCCGATTTCGGATATGTCCGCTGCCAGCACCGCCCCGATGCCCGGGATGGAGGTGAGCGTCTGGGGGATCCCGGCCAGGTGTTTGGCAATGCGCTTGTCCAGCCGCTTTAAGAGCTTGTCTACAAGCTCCAATTCATTGAGGGCGAGTTTGACTATGAAGTGGACCTCTTTGGCCAGCACCGGGGGTATAAAAAAGGAGTCCTGGGCCGCCCGAAGGACAGTCTCGGCCTTTTCCTCTAGGTGGCTGAAGTGGTTGCGGCTAAACCTTAAAAGGTAGGCCTTAAGCTCCTCCAGGGATAAGGACCGCATGTCCTTAGCCGAGCCAAACAGCTTTAAAAGCTGGCCGGAACAAGCTCCGAACAGGTCCGAGAAAGGTCTAGCCCGCATCCATTCGCTAAAGGTCAAAAACAAAAGGGACTGAAGGTAATTCTTAAGCTGGGATTGATGCTGAACCAGGTGGTAGCGGAAGCGGGTCAGCCTTTCGAGGGCCAATAGGTCCTCGTCCGGGAGGTGCTGCTCGCTCAGGCGGCCGAAGCGGAGCCGGTCGGCGATCAGCGAAGCGTCAATAGGGTCGGTCTTGTCCATGTCGGCATAGGTCTTGCGGATCCCCTGGACCAGCTTGGGATTCAAGGCCAGGACCTGGGCCCCAAGGAGGCGCTCGTCGTTTCTCAGCGCCCAAAACAGCGGAAACCAGTATAAAGAGGTAGCCTCCATGCCGATTGAAAGCGCATCAAACCCGGAGTTCTCCATGAGCCCACATAGGTGCTCTATCATCTTGGCGGTGCCGGGAAGATTGTTGGGAAACCTCCGGGTCTTGCCCACGGCCCGGCCGTCGCCGTCCATCACAAACAGCTGGTTTTCCGTAAGGCTGACATCGATGCCGCAAAACAAGCGTCTTGACAAGTTCATCACCACCTTAGGATTAGTTGGGCATAAGGGTCCCTTAAGCCCGGCCAGATCAACACCCTCGCTTCAATTAGAATTCTAAGAAACAAACTGCGCGTCAGAAGTACCGGCCGGGCCAGGGGGCACGCTCTTTTCAAGAAGTCACCGAAGTGCAACAAGGAGGAACTGTGCTTCCCCTATGTCCAGGGACCATCATGCCCGAAACCCAGGACCCTGTAAAGGCCTGTGGATATGCCGCGGCTGTGGACTTCTGGACAACTCGGCTGGCCAAAAAACAGCATCTTTGTTCCAGACTCCTTTGAGCCAACCTTGTAGCTATCGCCAAGGGTTGCCCAGAGGGTCCACAGCCGCTTGGACAACGCTTCCGCGTTGCCCACATACCCACAGGCCCGGCGGCGGGGGCTGATGAAGAAGATGCTCCCACACCCAAAAACCTGAGGCCTATGGGTCCTGGAACCTAGATGTATGAAGGTTTCAAAGAGCCTATTGGGTTGCGATTTAATCTTAATACGAGGAGGTATGACCATGAAGAAGTTGTTAGCGGTAGTGTTGGCGGGAGTATTGTTGTTGGCGGGATCGGCTATGGTTGGCTTTACATGGGTCTACGACCCGGTGACAACCGAGCCAGTGGGAACGGAGCCCCTGCCCTGCCCGGTGCTGGCCAGGAACTACCTTTACCAGTTAGACGATACTCAGACCGGAGGCAAGGAGCTCTCCGCTACTTGGAGGGCCATGCAGCTTGACGAGTCAAAGACCTACGATGACAGCTACATTGCCGAGCCCGGGGCCAGCCACCCCACCTATACGGCTGTTGTAGGAAAATCGGCGGCGCGGCAGAAAGAAGATGTGTGCTATTCAGGCTTTTTAGGTACAATATTGTCAACAGCAGGGCAACTGATCGGTGCGATCGGAGTGAGAGTTTATGACTACTGCCAAGGAGGAACTGCTTCGCGTTGTAGAAAGCCTTGATGAGGGGCAGGCGGAAAAGCTCCTCAGAGCTGCCCAGAAGGTTAAGGGGATCAAGCAAAAAGACCGTAAATGGCCCGGGACCAGCCTGCTTAAGCTGGCCGGGGCTTTTGAAGGTCCCCCTGATTTATCTGAGCGGCACGACCATTACCTGGCTGGGGAACCTAATGGATAGAATGGCGGTGCTGGTCGATACCAGCGTAAGCGGTTCAAACCAGACCGGTAATAAAACATTACCCGTCTGGTTTGTGCCAAAATCGGGGACATTCTGCACGATGCTGTTGACGTTTTTCTTCTAGAGGCTGGCATAGGATCAGGCTATAATATCCATAGTGGGAGTATTCTAAAGGAGGCGTAAACCCGTGGGCGTGCCTAAGGACGAGCTACACCGGCTGGTGGAGGCATTGCCGGAGAAGGAAACCTCCGCGGTGAAAAGGTTTTTAGAGTTCGTGTTAGAGAAGGCTGAGGCCGAAGACCGGTCCTGGCTGGAAGCCGATTTAGGGGAGCTTCCCCCGTATGACTGGGGTCCGGAGGGCCCGCCTAAGGGAAAACCGGTGCGGTATCAGCCTGGCGTTGGCTTGGTTGTAGAAGGGGGCAAGAAGTAGTGGCCGCGAATCGGGTGGCCCCGGGGGATATCTTGCTTATTGCCCTTCCCTCCCAGTACCCCCACGGGCACGAGCAGGAAGGAACTCGACCGGCTGTTGCGGTTGGCATCCCCCAGGGGCCTGTACGCTACCCTGTGGTAATCGTAGTCCCCCTGACTACGCAAAGTGGTCCTTGGGCCAAGAAAAATCCCTCTTTATACCAGACCCTGCCGCCAGGGACTGGAGGGCTTCCCAGGGTCTCCACCGCTCTGGTCGATCAGGTACGGGCAGTTGACATTAGGCGCGTAAGGGCCTACCTGGGCACCCTGGAAGAGGCGGCCTTTAAGCCCATTCGAGACAGCCTGCTGAGGCTCTTTTCTGATTAAGCCTTGCCATCTCCTTGGGAGTTCTCCTCCTTTTTGAGCTCAATGTCTTCTCTAGTAACCCATTCAAGGGGTGGCGGTCAAGGAAGGATTGGTAGCCAGGAACGTTGCCAAGGACGTGGAGCTGCCTCCGGAGAAGAAACCTGACCCGAAGTTTCTCGCTGAGAAGCAGGTACGGCAGTTCCTGGATGTCGCTAGAGGCCATCGCCTCTATGCAGCCTTTTTGCTGGATCTCGGGACTGACCTCCGGCGTAGCGAGCTTCTTGCCTTGCGCTGGCAAAACGTCGATCTGGAAGCCGGGACTTTGCGGGTAATGAAAGGCATAGGACAGGTAAAGGGCAACCTGCTGTACCAGCCCCCTAAAAATGAGACTTCCTGGCGGACTGTGCCGATGCCCAGGGCCGTTTTGCCCGAGCTAAAGCGGTGGAAGGTCCGACAGAACCAGGAAAAGTTGCTATTGGGCGAAGCCTATCATGACAGCGGACTGGTATTTGCCAAGGAGGACGGGACTCTGCTAAAGCCGAGGACGTTTTACCACCACTTCAAAAGGCTGGCGGAAAAGGCTGAACTGCTTTCGGGCGTTACTCTCCACTCTCTCCGGCACACCTTCGCGACCTTGCTCCTGCAGTACGGGGTGCATTCGAAAGTGGTGCAGGAGCTTATGGGGCATAGCGACTATTCTGTAACCATGGACACCTATAGCCACGTGATGCCTCCAATGATGTACCAAGCAGTGAACGTTCTCAACGATGTTTTAGGAGAGAAAAAGAACCCTTCCCTGAGAACCCCAAGGAAGGGAACTAGAAGAAGCACAAAACCTAGCGCTTACAGCCGTCAGGACCGCCTCCTGGCGGCTGCGCATAGCGCTAGCGGCAACGCCCACAGGTTGTTGTAACGTTGTAGTATCCCGACAAAATGACGTTAAACTAGTCTCCAGCCGCAAACGCTGAAGCCCTTGATTCTTCTGGTGCGGCAGAAGGGATTTGAACCCCCACGAGCGCTATGCCCACTAGACCCTGAATCTCACTATCTTCATTTAATCCAGTTTAGCCTAGTGCCAAAACCCCAGCAAAATCAAGGTTTTTTGGCCTTCCTGCTGGCATAGCCTTCCTGTTGGTTTAACCCATTTTAATGCTTTTTAACCGTATTTGCATTATGAATTGCATTACTGCAGTAACCCGGAGGCGGCCTATTGGCCGTTGTTTTAACTCTAAACTACTTCTTCATATGGAGGCTAAAAAACTATTGACAGACCAACGCGAACTGATATAATTAATCCAGAAAGCACGTTTCCAAGTATAGGCGGGGTACGTATGCCCATTTTTAGCGGTGCAGAAAGGCTTTTCTGGCAAGAGGTATGGGAGAACGCCAGACTTGCCTCCTGTCGAGCCAAACCCAAAGCAAGGGGGATTGGGTGGAGGATGACCCCGGACGAACTTCTTAAGAAGCTTAGGGACTGGGGATTAGGGATTGACCGTCGAACCCTGACGAACTACATAAAGGGGGGTTTGGTTACGGCCCCTGAGCAACGGAGTGGCGGCAAGGGGGTGAAGGCGAGCTTCCCGGAACATGCTGTAGCGGAAGCGGCGGCGGCAGTGGAGCTTATGCGGGAACACGGATGGAAGAAGGAAAAGGTGCTAGGTGCCAGGAAGTTTTTTGCTTCTGTAGCGAGCAACGATGAGGATTTTAGCCTTTTCGAGAAGGTGGAGGCGGAGGAGTTTGCCAGGCTGTTTGTTAGAGAAGGTGAGGCGGAGAAGCTTAGGTATGCGCTGCTTGTTTCTCAGGCTAAGGTTTACTGGACGGTTTTGCAAATGTACTACCTGAAAACGCTAGGCTAAAGACAAAAACCTAAAGACGACTCAAGGCTGCCTGAAAACCCAGGCGGCCTTTTTTATTGCCCAAAAACTTTAAGGAGGCGATTGGCATGAAGCAGGCAGTTAATTCGAGCGAGCGGCTAACCTATACGGTGCCAGAGGTTGCCCGGCTATTGGGGATAAACACTATTACCGCTTACTACCTGGCCCGGCGGGAGGATTTTCCGGCTGTTAGAATTGGTAAGCGGATTATCATTCCAAAGGTTGCCCTGGAACGGTGGCTTGACCGTCAATCTGGTGCAGGCGCTGAAAGGTAGGGAGGGCAAGGAGTTGCGGGCGCATGATGCAGTTTTAATGCAAAGAAAAACCCCGGTTACTGGCCGGGGCAGGAAAAGGAGCAAAAGCAGATGGCTTCTGAGGTAAGTATATCACAATTTGCTTATGAATACTACAAGCAAGGATTCGCAATCATTCCGGTTGCCCGTAGTAAAAAGCCCCTCGTTCGATGGGAAGAACTCCAGCATCGTAAGCCAACAAGCGAAGAAATAACTGCGTGGTGGAGGCGGTGGCCCAAGGCCAACATCGGCTTGCTGACGGGTGAAATCAACCAGTTAATAGTCCTAGACGCGGACGGCAGAGAAGGCTTGGCCACCCTGCGCGGTAAGCCCCTGCCACCAACTCCTTGTGCGAGAACTGGCGGAGGCGGCCTCCATTATTATTTCCGGCACCCCGGCTATCCGGTGCAGAACTTTGTTCGCAAGCTACCCGGCCTGGATTTTAGAGGCGATGGCGGGTATGTGTTGGCCCCGCCAAGTCTCCATCCTTCCGGGAAGCGGTACGAATGGGTAACAGGCCTCGCTCTCTTTGAGATTGAGTTGGCCCCGCTCCCGGCCTGGCTGGTGGCAATCCTAAAACCCGAGCGGCCCCAAGGATTGAGCCGAAGCGTTGAGGACTGGCGGAAGCTGGTGAGCGAGGGAGTAACCGAAGGGCAGCGGAACAACTCCATAGCGGCCTTGGCGGGGCACCTACTTCGCAAGTATGTTGACCCATGGGTGGTCCTGGAGCTTTGCCTGGCCTGGAACCAGGTGAAATGCAGGCCCCCGCTAGACGATGATGAGATAGTCACAACTGTAGATTCGGTAGCCCGGCTTGAAGCTAAGCGGCGGCAAAGGGAGGCGAGGCAAGATGCCTAGGGAGCTTGTAGGAATTGCCAGCCTCTTGGCACAGAAAGATAGGCCAGCAGAGCCGGAGCCCGAGCTTCGGATAGCACCCTGGCCGGACCCCCCAAAGCCACAGGCTTTTTTTGGCCTTGCCGGAGACTTCATAAGGAAACTGGAACCGCATACGGAGGCCGACCCGGTAGGTATCCTGGTGCAGTTTTTGGCGGCATACGGAAATGCCGTAGGCCGAGGTGCTTTCTGCACGGTTGAAGCGGACAAGCACTATCCTAATCTTTTCATTGCCCTGGTAGGTGTAACCAGCGGAGGACGCAAGGGCACTGCCTGGGGACATTGCCGGAGGTTCTTCAGAACCGTGGCTCCTGACTGGGAGCAAAGGATTATGACCGGCCTGTCCAGCGGCGAAGGATTAATTTGGCAGGTGCGCGACCAAGAAGATGACGATGAAGGCGTGGCAGACAGGCGGTTACTGGCCTACCAGCCCGAGCTTGCCAGCGTATTAAAGGTTATGGAGCGGGAAGGAAACACATTGTCGCCTACCCTAAGAGCCGCATGGGACGGAGAGCCCCTTCGGATTATGACCAAGAATAGCCCGGCTAAAGCAACCGATGCTCACATAAGCCTTATTGGTCATATAAGCAAACATGAACTGGTTCGTTACTTGAAGACTACCGAGGCGGCAAGTGGTTTCGGCAACCGCTTTTTATGGGTATGCGTAAAGCGGTCTAAGGTCCTCCCGGATGGCGGCAATATCCAGGCGGTGGATTTTGGCCCGGAACTTAGAAGGCTGGCGGAGGCCATAGAGTTTGGGAAGACCGCTGGGGAATTACAACGAGACGAAGAAGCCCGCGAAGTTTGGCACCATGTGTATGAGGCGCTTACGAGGGAGAAGCCCGGTTTCTTGGGAGCAATGATAGCACGGGCGGCCCCCCAGGTAGTGAGGTTGTCCTTGATTTATGCGCTTTTAGACCTAAGTCCAGCCATAAGGCGGGAGCATCTGGAAGCGGCCCTGGCCCTTTGGGACTTTTGCGAAGCCTCAGCCAGGTTTATTTTCGACGAATCGCTGGGTGACCCCAATGCCGACAAGCTATGGGAGGCGCTTCGCAAAAAACCAGAGGGTATGACCAAGACGGAGATACGGGACCTATTCCAGCGAAATCTATCGGCCAAAGAAATGAGCCGGGTGGCGGGGATGCTCGTAGACTTCGGCTTGGCCGAGTGGAGGGAAAGTCCCAGCACAGGGGGGCGTCCAGCCCAAAAACTGGTTGCTAGGCTTTTGTCGCCTTTTGTCGTTGACCCCCCATAGGCGGAAGGCTTGAAAAATAAGCAATGTCGTATGTATCGTTTTTGTCGTAACCGTAATATGTGGTCTCAGCCAAGGAGGGGGTTACCGAAACATGGCTTATCCAGGCCAAGCGGAAGGACCAAGAGACCTTTTGACCGATGCAAAGGACGGAAGGGTACTGGTAGGCAGTAACCCAGCCCTTTCCGCTAAAGAAAAGTTATAGAAGGTACGACAAAAACGACATCAACGACAAACCCCATGGCTCAAGGCTTTCAGCCGATAGGCGGTTACGACAAATACGACAAAACCCAGGGGGGTGGAGTATGGGTTATTTGGAGATGGCCCAGCAGGTGCCTAGAAAGACGGAGCAGGAACCCCGCTCCCAAACCGACTTTGTAACCCAGGGCAAAAGGCTTCTGGCAACCCAAGGCTGGTTTGCCATGCACTCAGAGACGCTTGGTGAGACCGTCCTGATAGCGAAGGACGGCATAACTCCACCAGGAAGCGATATGGCCGCTGTCTATACCCTGGAGGAATTGCGGGAGCTAGCCAAGCCACCCAGGGTAGGACCCCAGGAGCTTCGCTTCCTGCACGAAGCCAAGAAGCAGTTTGGCGGCAAGGTGGTCCAGAGACCGCTTGCGCCTAGTGAGAGGGATAGGCTCATTGCCCTGGCCGGAGGCATAAAGGGTACAAAAGAGGTGCAAAAAAGGTAGCAAAAACGGGAGGTGAGACATATGCGGCGAAGCCCAAGCTATGAAGTGGTTCATGAGCTAATCGAGGCCCTTGGCTCAAGAGGGCGGGCAACCACGGTTGTTGATGCCATAAAAGGCCCTGGCCGAGGCGGTTGACCGACTGGCCGAAGCCGTCAAGTCGCTTAAAAGCGAGCGTTCGGGAGGTGGACCCAATGATTTTCCTGAGATTACCCGACCATCTGGTGGTCCTAACGCCGGGTGAGGTAATGACTGCACTCCAGGCCCGGCCCGAGATTTGGGAGCGGGGCATCAAAAGAGGCAAGGCACATATCCGGGCGATGCGGCGGGCACAGAGGCCGGGTAAAGGCAGGGAGGTGAGACCGAACACTTGATAGCACAATCAGGTGGCGTTGCTGAAACCAAGGAGTACCAAGGCCAAAGAGAGGCCGGATGCAATAATGATGCAATGGGAGGTTGAATAAAATGGCTCAGACAATTGAAGACAGGATTCACCAATTCGGAGCGTCAATCCTACAGGAAGCGGAGACCAGGAGGCAGATGATTAACAAGCTCCAGATGTCGGGGAGCTACACTCCTGACTTTATCGCCAAGGAGCGCAAGACGGGGATTGAGGCACTTCAGAAGGAAGTGGGAGACTGGTTTGCCGACCTGAAGAAAGAACTCCAGGGCAAGATGGGCCAGATTGAGAGCAAATACAGGCAGACCCCGGTAGGTGACCCTTCGGCCCAACTGCTGGCCTTCCAGCGTACCCAGGCTAGGCTTAAAGCCATGGGGAAGGAAGAACTGGAGGCCGAGGCGTTGAAGTATATCCAGACCGGGACTGTAGCCAGCCTAGATGAGTTAGATTTGCTTCAAGCCGAGCTTAGGAGCCGGGGCATGGACAACCTGGCTGACCGGGTAAGGCTTGAGGCCCAAGAGCGGTATCACAGTTATGAGCCCTGGAAGGCTGACCCTGAATACCAGCAAGCGGAGCAAGACCTGCAGAAAGCCAATGTTTACGGTGCTGACCTTAACACGGTTTACGTCAAAGCGAAGGATGGTGTTGTTGAGGCCCGGCTTATATCCGACCTGCTCCACATGAACACCGACGACGTCATTGGCCGGTGGTAAGGCTGGGTGGTGCCCAGGGTGGCCTTCGCTGGCTGCCCTGGGGAACATCCCCTTAAGGTGGTGATATGATGGCCCGGAAATGCTCCATATGCGAACACCCACGAGCGGACGAAATAAACGCGGCCCTACTAGGCGGCGTCCCATTACGGGACATAGCGGGACAATTTTCCGTTTCCAAAACGGCCCTGCATCGGCATAAAGACCATGTCCCTGCCGGCCTGGTGAAGGCCCAGGAAGCCCAGGAGATAGCCAAAGCCGATACCCTTCTTGACCAAGTTACCGAACTGCGGGACAAGGCCCTTTCCATCCTTGCCAAAGCAGAACAGGCCGGAGATTTGCGGACGGCCCTGCAGGGTGTGCGGGAAGCAAAAGGGTGCCTGGAACTACTGGCAAAGCTGCAGGGAGAGTTACAGGAACGGACTACCGTCAACGTCCTGATTAATCCGCAATGGCTATCCTTACGAGCAGCGATATTGGCGGCCCTGGAGCCTTTCCCGGAGGCCAGGCTAGCACTTGCCCAGGCCTTGCGGGAGGTGGAAAGCAATGCTGGTAAGTGACCTGGCACAAGCGTTAGACCCGGTTATTTTCGCCAGGGAAGCGTTAGGTTTTACCCCTGACCCCTGGCAGGAGCAGGCGTTAAGGTGGAGCGGTAAGCGGCTTTTATTAAACTGTTCACGACAAAGCGGAAAATCGACAACGGCGGCAATCCTGGCCCTGCATAGGGCGATATTTTACCCTTCCTCCCTGGTGCTGCTGGTAAGTCCCAGTTTGCGGCAATCAAGCGAGCTTTTCCGCAAGGCACAGGACTTGCTGAAGGCGTTACCAGCAGAGCAGCAGCCCGAACTTGTAGAGGATAACAAGCTGTCCTTAACCATGAAGAACAAAAGCCGGATAGTTTCCCTGCCCGGCAGCGAAGGAACTATTCGAGGCTTTAGCGGTGCCAGTCTCATTATTGAGGATGAGGCGGCTAGGGTGCCCGATGACCTTTACTTTGCGGTGCGGCCCATGCTGGCAGTATCAGGCGGCAGGCTAATCCTAATGTCAACCCCCTTCGGCAAGCGAGGCCATTTCTTCAAGGAGTGGACTGAAGGCAGCGACACTTGGGAACGGATACAGATAACGGCCCATGAATGCCCTAGGATAAGCCCGGAGTTTCTGGAGGAAGAGCGGCAGGCCCTCGGTGAATGGTGGTTTAGGCAGGAATACCTTTGCGAATTTGTGGAAACGGTTGACCAGGTTTTTACTTACGACCAGGTGATGGCGGCCATAAGCGGGGAAATTGAACCCTTGTTCGGAGGTGCAGGCAATGTATAAATTCTTCCTTGGCCTTGACTTGGGACAGGCTCAGGACTATACGGCCCTGGCGGTGGTGGAGCGGAAAGTTTTCCGTTACGAGGCGAAGCCGGATGAATACCATATCCGGCACTTGGAGCGGCCCAAGCTGGGTACTCCCTACCCGGCCATTGTGGAGCGGGTACAGAACCTGATGCAGTCTAACCAGCTAATAAACCGGACGGCCCTGGTGGTGGATAAAACCGGCGTGGGTGCCCCGGTGGTGGATATGTTCAGGAAGGCAGGACTTAGGCCCGTGGCAATCACTATTACCGGGGGGAATTCCGCAAGCAGCGGTGACGGCGGCTACCATGTCCCTAAGCGTGACCTGGTAACTACCCTTCAGGTGCTATTCCAGACCGGGAGGCTTAAGGTGGCGGCGGAATTGGCTGATGCCCGGCTTTTGGTGGAGGAACTGCTGAACTTCAAGGTGAAAATCAACGTCAAGACGGCCCATGACAGCTATGAAGCCTGGCGGGAGGGTGTGCATGACGACCTGGTATTGGCAGCGGCCCTAGCCTGCTGGTATGGGGAGAAGTGCCAGAGGATGACCCCAGTCCCTAAGCCGGCAGGCTGGTGAATGCATTACTTTTGCATTGCGAAGGCGCAAAAGCCCGCAAATGCAGGCGTGCGGGAGGCCCACTAGATTACCCATCAAGCAGTTAGTCCCAAAGTCCAATTACTTCTTCTTCCATCTTAGTGCCACATAGTGGGCAAGGCATGTTTTCCGTATCAAAGAGAGGTACTTCCTGGCAGCAATTCAAGCAGCGGGTTCGGGGTTTATCAGGATTGGCGTAATCGGGCGGACAGGCTATGCTCCGGTCATCCAGGAGAAAGACGGTTTCAAAACTGGTAGCAGTTTGGTTAGCTCCTTCTGGCCAAGTAAAGTCTTCATCGCGAGCCACCATAGGGGTAGTAAACTTCTGGCACCTGGGGCACCAGACCACGCCATAGCATTGGCGAGACCAGCCCCACCCAATACACAGTATACCGCTATTTAACCCGCATTTAGGACACCGAAGCGTTATCATCTCACCCATATTTGGCATTACTCCTTTACTTCTTGTTTCTGTTCTTCACCTTTCAATAGACGGTTTAATTCGGATTCGGAGATTCGCCAGAAGTGACCTATTTTAACGGCCTTTAGGTGGCCTTCCCTTATCCATCGATAAAGTGTTCGTATATCAATCTTAAGTTTCTGGGCAATTTCTTGCGGCGTATAAAAGTTTTCCATTGCTATTCCCCTCCAAGCAGTATTGTACCCTTAAATGCACTTCTGCACAATGAAGTACTTGACATTCCGCTGTTACTGATATACACTATTATACACAAGTAAACACTTCTGAACCAAGGGAGGAAGAGGCAATGAAGCAGATTGTTGACGGCAAGCTGTACGACACGAAAAAGGCCCAGCTGGTGGCCCACGACCGTTACTGGGACGGGAGAAACTTTGAGAGGAACGGCAGGAATACCTATCTTTACCGGACGGCCAAGGGGAACCTTTTCCTGCACCATACCACCTGCTGGCAGGGGGAGCGGGACTACATTGAGCCCGTGTCCAAGGAATACGCCAAGGCCATGTACGAGGAACTGCCGGAGCATGAGCTTGGGTACGAAGAAGCCTTCGGGGAAGCCCCGGAGGAAGCCTAGGGAGGAAGCAGGATGGTTACCATTGACATCAAGTCTCTTTACGGCGATACCGCCAAGCTGGACCAGTTGGCAGAGTACACCAGCAAGGCCAAGGAATTGGCCGGGAGCGGCAATGATGTGGTTCTTACCGGCCCCGCTCCTGTTTGGCTTTACCTTGCCGTGGCCCATACCCTGCATGGAGTAGCTAAAAGCCTTGCCTATGACAGCCCGGTTACCGGTAAGGTGGTTATCTTCAATCATAACCCGTTTTAGGAGGAAGAGGCAATGAATCCATCGGCTAGAGAGATTATCGAGAGCTATGAGCGAGCGGCAGAGTCTTTGCTTACCGACCCAGCCATACGGCCCATACTTTGGGACCAGCTTCGGAACCCGCTAGATTGGGATGCATCCCCGAAAGAATGCCTTGAGGTTGCAATGGGAGCGGGACTGAAGTCTGAAATAGCTGTTCTCGGTTACCTGTTTATCCAGCGGCTTCGAGGACTTTCCAGAAAGGAGCTAGAGCGTTTGCTCCTGGTTGAGGGGAGAAGAAAAGATGGCTAAGCGGCGGGGCAATGGTGAAGGAACCATCTACAAGCGGTCTGATGGCACTTGGGCAGGCCAAGTAACCGTTGGCTATGACCCGGAAACGGGGAGGCCAAGGCGCAAGAGCTTCTATGGCAGAACCCGGAAGGAAGTTGCCGACAAGATGGCTGAGGTTTTGCGGAGTGTCAGGACTGGCACTTATGTTGAACCTGTAAAGACTACCCTGGCTGAGTGGTTGGACTGCTGGCTTGCTGGAAAGAAGGGGCAGTTAAAGCCAAGCACTTTCGAGAGCTACGAAAGGCTGATTGATACCCACATCAAGCCTGCTTTGGGCAAAACCCCGCTGGCAAAGCTACAGGCCCATATGTTGCAGGCTTTCTACAACGAGAAGCTGGAAAGGGGTAGAGCAGATGGCAAAGGCGGCCTGTCAACCAGGATGGTGCGCTACCTCCATACCATAATCCGGGAGGCCCTGCAACAGGCGGTCAAGGAGGGACTTCTGCCCCGCAATGTTGCTGATGCCACCAGCCCGCCGGTAGCCAAAAGCAGACCCATTCGACCCCTGACCGAAGAGGAACTGCTTATCTTCTTTGAAGCGGCCAAGGATGACAGATTGTTTCCGGCCTATGTGCTTGCGGCTACCACCGGCTTAAGGCGGGGAGAACTTTTAGGTTTGTGCTGGGACAGCATAGACCTGGAGCATGGCGCTATTGTTGTCCAGCGGGAATTGCTGGCGCTGAAGGAAGGCCTTTTCCTGCAGGACACCACCAAGAGCAAGAGCGGCAGGCGAACCGTTACCCTGACCGATGACGCAATCCGGGAGCTAAGGAAGTGGAAGGCCCGGCAGAACCAGGAGAGACTGATGCTTGGCCCAGCCTACCAGGACAATGGGTTAGTATTCTGTCGGGAGGACGGCACCCCGCTTGACCCCTCAGAATTCACTAAGCATTTTCAGAGGCTTTTGGTTAAGGCTGGACTTCCCAAGGTGAGGCTGCATGACCTTCGGCATACCCATGCCAGCCTTTTGCTGGCAAGGGGAGTGCATCCTAAGGTGGTCCAGGAGCGGTTAGGCCACAGCAGTATTACCTTGACCCTTGACCTATACAGCCATCTTGCCCCTGGCCTAGAGGAAGGGGCGGCACATACATTGGACGGCTTACTGAGGAAAGAAAGAGGCCCTGCGAGGACGCAAGGCCAAAGATAAAAACCACCTAGCTAACATTAGCAGGGACACCACCCCTGCTATTCTTTTGCCCAAAACTGCATTAAAACTGCATTACTGAGGCTGTTTTTGTGCTGGTTTCGGAAATTGGCCCGAACGCTGAAGCCCTTGATTTTCCTGGTGCGGCAGAAGGGATTTGAACCCCCACGAGCGCTATGCCCACTAGACCCTGAATCTAGCGCGTCTGCCAGTTCCGCCACTGCCGCATTCCCTTTCGATAGATATTCTAGCAAAGGAAAGGAATAGTGTCAACGACGATCGCCGGGCGTTGTCACGAGGCGGTGGGCCCGAGCTATCCTGGCCTTTGCTGCTGGGAGGTAAGCAGCTGGCACCCCGTATCGCTAAATCAGCTAGTTGACAGTTTCAGGAGGCTAAAGTAGAATTCTTCTGTAGAACGGCGAGGTAACCGGGGGATAGGGCAGCAGGACGGCAGGATAGGGCAGGAAATCCCTTCTAAACTGACTTAGCCATCCCTTGCCAAAGTTCAGACATTCCTTCCTGATTTGCCAATCCATAGTCCGGTTAAAAGCCGACAAATCAGTGAGGGGGACTGGTTTATGAGGCGTTGGGTGGTCGTGCTTTCAATTTTGCTTTTGAGCTTGAGCATGTTTGGTTGTGGGTCTGCTTCCAATAAGCAACCTGAGAAGGTGAAAGTGGGCATTATCCAATGGGCTGAGCACACGGCTCTAGATGCAGCTCGGCAAGGGTTCTTGGACACGCTGAAGAAAAACGGCTATGAAGAAGGGAAGAATCTGGAAGTCGATTTCCAGAATGCCCAGGCTGATACTAGCACGGCTAGCACCATAGCCAATCAATTTGTAGGGCAGAAGGTTGACCTTATTCTAGCCATTGCTACGCCTGCCGCTCAGGCAGTCGCCAGCAAAACCTCTGACATCCCTATTCTAATTACAGCAGTCACGGATCCGGTGGCAGCAGGCTTGGTAAAAAGCTTGGAGAAACCGGAGACCAATGTTACCGGGACTACTGACATGAATCCCATAAAGGAGCAGCTCGAACTCTTAAAGCAGTTGGTACCTTCGGCTAAGAAGGTTGGGGTGGTCTATAATACCAGCGAAAAGAACTCGGAGGTCCAGGTAAACTTGGCCAAAAGCCTGGGTCAAGAAATGGGCCTCAGCTTTGTGGATGCTGTAGCCACCAACACCAATGAGGTCCTGCAGGCCGCCCAGTCTTTGGTGGGTCGCGTGGATGCTATTTATGTGCCCACGGATAACACTGCTGTAGCGGCGATAACCTCCATAGTCCAGGTTGGAGAACAGCACAAGATACCGGTAGTCGTGGCCGAAGCTGGCGGAGTCGACAAAGGAGCGCTGGCTACCATTGGCATCGACTACTACCGCTTGGGGCAACAGACCGGAGAAATGGCTCTAAGGGTAATCAAAGGCGAGAAACCAGCTAGTATGGCTATTGAACAGCAAAAGGATTTTCAGCTGGTTCTAAACTTGAAAGCTGCTCAGGCCATGGGAGTAAAGATACCTCAGGAGTTAATAGACAAGGCAGACCGCGTGATCAAGTAGACAAGTAGCTCAGTAACCAAGTGGACTAACCAAGGCAGCTAGCCAACTAAAACGGGCCAAAACATACCCGAGGTGTCAGGAGTGTGGCAAACCTTAACAATCAGTACTCTGGAGCAAGGACTCGTTTATGCGCCCATGGTCTTGGGCGTTTACCTGACCTTTCGGGTCCTCAACTACGCTGACCTTTCGGTAGACGGTAGTTTACCTTTAGGGGCAGCTATAGCTGCCCACCTTATTGCTAGCGGAGCCGACCCTTGGTATGCCAGCCTATTGGCCTTCATAGGAGGAGCCGTGGCGGGTATGACAACCGGGCTGTTGCATACCCGCCTCAGGATTGCTCCCTTGCTCTCAGGTATTCTCACCATGACGGCTCTGTATTCGGTAAACCTGAGAGTAATGGGCAAGGCTAACGTACCCCTAATAAGAGCTACCACTGTCTTTACTCAATTTGGCGAGCTGGGCTTACCCACACAAATTGCCGTGATTGTCCTTTCCGCTATTACTTTAGCCATATTCGTGGGCTGTATTTACTGGTTTTTGCAAACAGAAATAGGTTTGGCGGTGAGGGCTACGGGCGATAACGAGAGGATGATAATTGCCCAGGGGGTAAATACCGAGACTACCAAAATAATTGCTCTTAGCATATCTAACGCCTTGGTGGCCTTTTCGGGGGCGTACGTAGCCCAGTCCCAGGGTTTTGCCGATGTGGGCATGGGAATCGGTACTATCGTGGCTGGCTTAGCTTCGGTAATCATGGGGGAGGCATTGTTTGGTAAGTCTTCCATCTTCCGGAGCCTAATGGCGGTAATTGGAGGGTCTATTGTCTATCGCCTAATACTCGGATTGGTATTGTGGTTTGGTCTCACTCCTACTGACCTTAAGCTAATGACCGCAATCATCGTGGTCTTAGCGTTAGCCTGGCCATCCTTTCGACACAGGGGGCATGGACAAAGTTGAGCTATATGCTAGAGCTTCGTAATGTGGAAAAGGTATTTAACCTTAATACCCCCAATGAGAAGGTAGCGTTAAGAGATATTACCTTCAACCTTCGGCCTGGTGATTTTGTCACTATAATTGGTAGTAATGGCGCTGGCAAATCCACCCTTTTGAATGTAATTGCTGGTGTTTTTTCAGTTGAAAAGGGCTCAATTATTATAGACGGGAAGAACCTTACCAATACGCCGGAGCACGTACGGGCTTGCCTTTTAGGCCGAGTTTTCCAGGACCCGCTTATGGGTACAGCTGCCTCCATGACTGTGGAAGAGAACTTGGCCATTGCTCTGAGGCGTGGTGACAGGCGATCCCTTCGGATTGGCATCAAGAAGGGGGACCGGGAACTTTTTCGTGAGAGACTGGCGGTCTTGGGATTAGGGCTAGAGGGGCGCCTAAATGAAAAGGTAGGACGATTATCTGGGGGTCAGCGCCAAGCCCTTACCTTGCTTATGGCTACGCTCCGGAAACCCAAAATCTTACTTTTAGATGAACATACTGCCGCCTTGGATCCCAAGACGGCAGAAAAGGTATTGGAACTTACCAAAAGCCTTATCTCCGACCAAGGCCTGACTGCACTAATGGTCACGCACAATATGGCTCAGGCTCTTCAGGTAGGTAACCGGACGTTTATGATGGATGATGGCAAGATAGTCCTTGATCTATATGGTGCAGCTAGGAAGAATACCACTGTAGACGATCTGCTATCTTACTTTGAACAGTTTCGCGGCAAGAAAATGGTTAATGATCGAGTCTTATTGGCATAGATCTAGTTTCGTGGGAAAAACCTGTCTTGTTTACAGCGGTTTCAGTAAATTGGCGCAACATTCATAAGCGGATATTGTTAAAAAAATTTCATAAGAAATCTCCCCAGCAAAGAAGGATAAAGTTCATAGATGTAGAAAGCAATTATTGCTCTTAAAATATCCGCACTCACCTTGGCATAGTTGCTGTAATAGTTTGCAACCACAGGAGGACAAGACGTGGCTTTTTCTATAGCTGTAGCCGGTAAAGGCGGGACGGGCAAAACTACCATTTCCAGCTTGATGATTGGTTACCTTGTAAGGAATGGCAAGGTCCCTATCTTGGCAGTAGACGCTGATGCCAACGCAAATTTGTCAGAAGGTTTGGGGTTAGAAGTTAGGGAAACAGTGGGATCGGTATTGGCTGAATTTGAAACTAATAAGATCTCGATTCCACCAGGCATGCCTAAAGAAACCTATTTAGATTTTCGGCTTAATGAGATTCTGGTTGAGGGCAAGGGTGTAGACCTATTGGTTATGGGGCGCGGGGAGGGGTCGGGCTGTTATTGCTACCCCAATGCTGTGCTTCGGAAGTACCTAGATGATTTGTCGGGGAATTATCGTTACCTAGTGATTGATAATGAGGCAGGGATGGAGCACCTCAGTCGGAGGACAACCAGGGACATCGATGTGCTGCTGATCATCAGCGATCCTACCCTAAAGGGAATACGGACTGCGGGTCGGATCAAACAGTTGGCTACCGAACTCGACCTTAACATCAATGCGGTACAGCTAGTTGTCAATCGGGTAACTGGTGAGCTGCCGACGGAGCTTAAAGAGGAAATCGGGAAGCAAGAACTAAGATTAATTGGGACGGTACCAGCTGATGAAAGTGTCTACCAATGCGATTTGCGGCAAAAGCCTCTTATAGGGCTTGACTGCACGCCAGCATCGGCAGCAGTAAGGGCTATAGCTGAAGCTTTGGGTATATAAAGGAAGGGCGATTCTCAATTTAACATACTTTAAGAAAATATTCACAATATATGCATTCGGGCTACAATCCTAATTATAAGGAGTGAGGGTGTAGTATGAGCTATACGATGGAGGAGAAGGAGCTTTTTAATGGCCAAAAGGTTAAGGTTCTAGGCGCAACCTTTGAGCCCGGCAAGCCGCTTGAGCCCCTGAGGTGGAGGCACAAGGAGCAAACGCGGGAAGAAATGCTCAAGTTTCTCGAAAGCTCACAGAGGTACTGGTACAGCAATGAATGGTATGGCAGTGAGCGCCGAAAGAACCCGGCGTAAGATACTAGGAGAAAGAGGTGAAATTAGGTGCCCCTAGAATTGAGCAAGACCGCCTATACGGGCAGAATTAGGGAGATCACTCTGGGTTCCGGCGGGTCTGCCGTGACTGTCGGAGGAGAGACTTGTTATCCGTTTTATCTGTTTGAGGGGCAAATGCCTCACCCACCCAAGATTGCCATGGAAGTCTATGATGAGGTGCCCGAAGACTGGCCTGTAGCAGCCCTTGAACCCTTTGGAGATGCCATCAACGATCCGGCTGAGTGGGCTAAGAAATGCGTTGAGGATTATAAGGCCGAGCTGATCTGTTTACAGCTGACTAGTACCGATCCCAACGGAAAGAACCGCAGCGCTGATGAAGCGGCTGCCATCGCCAGGAAGGTGGCTGATGCCGTTAATGTTCCCTTGATCGTCTGGGGTTGCGGAAATGATGAGAAAGATAGCGAAGTGCTTCGGAAAGTGGCTGAAGCCTGCGAGGGCAAGCAGGTGATCTTGGGGCCAGTCGTAGAGGGTAACTACAAAAAAATTGGAGCAGCTGCCATCGGTTACCAACACACGGTGATTGCCTCTACTCCCATTGATATTAACCTGGGCAAGCAGCTGAATATCCTACTGGAGAATTTAGGTGTTTCCCCAGATAAGATGCTGATCGATCCTACTACCGGAGGGCTAGGTTACGGAATCGAGTATACTTACTCGGTGATGGAAAGGGAGCGCATGGCGGCGCTAACCCAGCAGGACGACAAGCTCCAGCTACCTATCATCTGTAACTTAGGAAAAGAAGTTTGGAAGAGCAAAGAAGTGAAAATTCCCGAAGCAGACGATCCCAAATTAGGTGATGTCAAGCAACGCGGAATTCTGATGGAAGCGGTAACCGCGGTGCTACTTTTAATCGCGGGTGCAGACATCTTGATTATGAGACATCCCGAAGCAATCGGGCTGGTACGGCAGATGATCAGTGAATTAATGACTTGATCGAAGGTTACTGGTGAAGGGGGTATAGAAATGAGCAGCCATGAGTCCCGGAGCGTTGATCCTGCGACTTTAGAAATGTTGGAAAAGGCGGCTAGCGACGGGGTAAAAACTGCCTTTGAACGGGCGGATGATGTGCGGCCGTGCAACTTTGGATCGGAAGGGCGCTGCTGTCGTAACTGCTCCATGGGCCCCTGCCGAATCAGCAGCAAGAAGGAAGCAGAAGCTAGGGGAGTCTGCGGAGCTACGGTGGATACCATTGCTGCCAGGAACTTTGCCCGTATGGTGGCTGCCGGTGCCGCGGCTCATTCGGATCATGGTCGAGCAGTAGCCGAAACCTTTATTGCCGCTGCGAAAGGGGAAGCTCCAGGTTACGGCATCAAGGATGTGCAAAAGCTTTTGCAAGTAGCTTTGGACTTCGGCGTGGAGATTGGCGATCGCCCGGTAGAAGATATTGCTCTGGAAATCGGAGAGAAGGCGCTGGAGCAGTTTGGGCAGCAAGAAGGTGAGCTTGTATACGTAAAAAAGGCTCCCCTGAATCGCCAGAAGATTTGGAGGGAGCTTGGAGTAGTTCCCAGGGGCATCGACCGCGAGGTTGTAGAGTCCATGCACCGAACCCACATGGGCGTGGACCAGGATTATGAAAACATTTTGTTGCAAGCTACTCGGACGGCTCTGGCAGACGGCTGGGGCGGTTCTATGATTGCTACTGATCTGCAGGATATCATGTTTGGAACTCCAGTTCCCATCCTTGGCCGCGTAAACCTGGGAGTACTTAAGGAAGATCAGGTCAACATAATCATCCATGGGCACGAGCCCTTGCTATCGGAAATGATAGTCTACGCTGCTCAAGATCCGGAGATGGTGGCCCTGGCTCAATCCAAGGGAGCCAAGGGCATCAATGTTGCTGGTATCTGCTGCACTGCTAATGAGATCTTGATGCGCCATGGTGTGCCGCTAGCGGGCAATTTTCTGCAGCAGGAACTGGCAATAGTTACCGGAGCAGTTGAGGCCATGGTTGTGGATGTCCAGTGCATCATGCAGTCGCTGCCTGACGTAGCCCAGTGCTATCACACCAAGATTATTACTACCTCGCCCAAGGCTAAGATCCCCGGTGCTACCCACATCCAGTTTGACGAACACGATGCCTTGAGCTCGGCTAAGCAGATTGTCAAGGCGGCCGTGGAGAATTTCCCTAACCGGGGTGCCAACGTTAAGATTCCTAAGTATGAAGTGGATTTGGTGGCCGGGTTTAGCCATGAGACTATTGATTATCTCCTGGGCGGTACCTTCCGGGCCTCTTATCGCCCCTTAAACGACAATATCATTAATGGCCGCATTCGAGGAATTGCCGGGGTGGTTGGGTGTAATAACCCCCGAGTTAAGCATGATGAAATTCACACCACCTTGGTTAAAGAACTAATCAAGAACGACGTAATCGTGCTCCAGACTGGCTGCAGCGCGATGGCTTGCGCTAAGGAAGGTCTGCTCACTCCTGAGGCAGCCTCCAAATTTGCCGGAGGCGGCCTGGCGGAAGTGTGCGAGACCGTGGGCATCCCGCCAGTCCTGCATATGGGTTCATGCGTTGACAATAGCCGCATCCTGATGGCAGCTACCGCTGTAGTTAAAGAAGGCGGATTAGGGGATGACATTAGCGATCTGCCAGCTGCTGGAGCTGCCCCTGAATGGATGAGCGAGAAGGCAGTATCGATCGGGCAGTATTTTGTTGCCTCAGGCGTTTTCACTGTATTCGGCGCTACCTGGCCTACCACAGGGAGCGAGAAAGTTACCGACCTATTGTTCAAAGGATACGAAGATATTTTCAAGGGCAAGTGGGCGTTTGAACCTGATCCTTACAAGATGGCCAAGCTCATGCTTGACCATATCGACAAGAAGCGTAAAGCCCTCGGCATCGACAAGGCGCGCGAGCGGGTCCTTTATGACATGGCCATGCGACGCGAGCTAGATGCCGTCTAGCTATGGGGAGTAGGAGGGAGGGAATGCTATGTCCAAGATCATTGCTTCAGCTGCCATAAGGGGAGCCCACAAGATTGTCGATAAAGCCGAAGCCAAGTGGAAAGAAGCCATGGATAAATGGGGGGCTAAGCAAGAAGTAGGTTTCCCAAACACTGCCTACTATTTGCCTATCATTTACGGGATTTTGGGCACTCCAGTTAAGACCTTGGGTGACATGGAACCGGTCTTCAAGAAATGCCGGGATTTGCTGCCGACTCCGGTGCGGGAGACAGTTCATTTGCCCTATCTCGGCCCCATTCTTGACGCTGGGATGGTTACTCTATGGGCAGAAGAAATGATGGAAGCCATTCGTTATCTTGAGGATCCGAGCTTTTACGTGGCGGGAGAGGAACCGGAGGAAAACCGGATTTGGCTAGGAGCGGCTGACGATATCATCCTACGTAAGCGCGGGGTAGAATTTGTGGACGGAACTGCTCCTGGTTTCGCCGCGGTGGTTGGCGCTGCTCCCGATAATGAAACTGCTGTAAAGATTGCCCAGGAACTTCAGCAGAAAAACCTTTATGTCTTTATGGCAGCCGAGCACGAGGGAAAAAGGTTTTCGGAGCAGCTAGTGCAGGAGGGTGTTCAAATTGGGTGGCCGACGCGGTTGGTACCCTTTGGGCCTGATATTTCCGCTGCTGTTTTTGCCATTGGGTTTGCCACCAGAGCGGCCATGTCTTTTGGCGGCATCAAGCCGGGCGAGTACCGCAAGATATTGATCTACAACAAGGATCGCATTTTCGCCTTCGTGTTACCTTTGGGCTTCGTAAGCGACGAATGGTATGCTAATGCAGCTGGGGCCATCAACTGGGGATTCCCAACCATTGCCGACACACCTATTCCTCAGATCCTCCCTACCGGGGTGTGCACTTACGAGCACGTGGTTTCTAATGTTCCTCACGACCAAATTGTAGCCAAGGCCATAGAGGTTCGAGGCCTCAAAGTTACGGTTACCGAAGTTCCGGTGCCAGTGGCCTACGGACCAGCCTTTGAGGGCGAGCGTGTCCGCGGCGATGACATTTATCTTGAGTGCGGCGGTGGGCGCACCCCTGCAGTAGAGTGGTGTACCTCTAAGCGCATGGAGGAGGTCGAGGACGGAAAGATTGAAGTAATTGGGCCAGAAATCACAGACGTACCCGAGCGCTCGACTTTGCCTCTAGCCATCGTAGTAGAGGTGGCTGGCCGGCAGATGCAGGAGGATTTTGAGCCCATCCTAGAGCGCCAAATTCACCACCTTATCAACTATGCCCAAGGTGTCATGCACATAGGGCAACGCGACATTGCTTGGCTCAGAGTGAGCAAGCAGGCTGTACAGAAGGGATTCCGGTTATCTCATATTGGTTCAATCCTTCACGCCAAGTTGCACCAGGACTTTGGAGCTATCTTCGACAAATGCCAAGTTAAACTGTACACTGAGGAAAACAAGGTTAAGGAAATATTGGAAAAAGCCCGGCAGGTATACCATGCCCGGGATGCGCGGATTGAAGGTATGACTGATGAAGATACGGAGATTTACTACTCTTGTACCTTATGTCAGTCCTTTGCACCCACTCACGTATGCATGATCAGCCCGGAAAGGACTGGTCTCTGTGGTTCGTACAACTGGATGGACTGCAAAGCCTCCTATGAGATTAATCCTACCGGCCCCAACCAGCCAGTCCATAAGGGCGAATGCCTAGACCCGCGGCTAGGCCAGTTTAAGGGCATCAATGAGTTCGTCTACAAAGCCTCGCGAGGCAAGATCGATCACTATAACCTCTACAGCATCGTTCATGACCCCATGACCACCTGCGGTTGCTGTGAGTGCATCGCGGCTATCTTGCCCATGTGCAATGGTATCATGACGGTAAACCGCGAATACACCGGACCTACACCTTGCGGCATGAAATTCACCACCTTGGCTGGGACTATCGGCGGAGGCCTAAGTACCCCAGGCTTTTTGGGCCACAGCAAGTACTATATTTGCCAGCGCAAGTTTATTGCTGGCGACGGAGGTCTGTTACGCCTGGTATGGATGCCCAAGATGCTCAAGGAAGAGATTAGCGAGCGCCTCTATAAGCGGTCAGAGGAACTAGGCATTCCCAACTTCCCAGACATGATAGCTGATGAGACTGTGGGGGTCACAGAAGAAGAGATTCTTCCCTTCTTACAGGAGAAGGGGCATCCTGCCCTAACTATGGATCCCATCCTATAGGGTTCGGAAGCGATAAGGAGGAGTGCAGATGCCGCTCACAGGAATAGAGATATTTAAGTTGCTACCCAAAACTAATTGCCGAGAATGTGGGGTGCCTACCTGCCTTGCCTTCGCCATGAATTTAGCTGCAGGCAAAGCCGAGTTGGCTTCTTGCCCCTATGTTTCCGAAGAGGCGAAGGCCAAGCTGGAAGAGTCTTCTGCCCCTCCCATCCGGCAAGTTGTCATAGGAGCCGGGGAGGGCGCCCTCAAGATCGGCGGCGAAACGGTGATGTTTCGCCACGAAAAGCGCTTTGAGAACCCTCCCGGTATTGCAGTGTTAGTCAGCGACCTGATGGAAGAGCCCGAGATCAACGGTAGGCTAGCTAGGTTCAAGGAACTCCGGTATGAGCGGGTAGGTCTCTTGTTGAAGCCGGAGTTGGTAGCTATAAACAATGAATCAGGGAACACCGATAAGTTTGCTTCCCTGGTGCAAAAGGTAGCCTCAGAAACCGATGCGTTGCTGATATTGATGTCCGGTGACGCCGAGGCGTTAAAGCAAGCCGGAGCGGCGGTAAAGGACAAAAAGCCGGTGCTGTATGCGGCCACCAAGGATAATGTTGATGCTATGGCGGCCCTGGCCAAGGAATGGGGCTGTCCTCTGGCGGTCAAAGGGGAAGGATTAGAAGAGGTCAGCCAGCTGACCAGCAAGCTAACCGAAGCCGGCCTAAAGGACCTGATAATCGATTCCAGCCCCAGTTCGTTCCGCAAAGCCTGGGAGGATAGCATCTTGATTCGACGCGCGGCGCTGGTAGATAAGCACCGTCCCCTAGGCTTCCCAACTATTGTCTTTGCTAACCGGCTAGCCCAAGGATTGGCTCAAGAGACAATAGTGGCATCAGCGTTAATCGCTAAGTATGCCGGCATAGTAGTGCTATCCGATTTTCGGGGGGAGAGCTTGTTCCCGCTGCTGGTAGAACGGCTCAATATTTACACCGATCCGCAGCGGCCGATGGCTACAACTGAGGGCATCTATGAGATCAATGGGCCAAATGAGGACTCACCGGTACTGCTTACTTCCAACTTCTCCCTAACTTACTTTATAGTCTCCGGGGAAATCGAGAATAGCCGGGTACCCAGTTGGCTTTTGGTCAAAGACACTGAGGGCCTATCGGTAATGACTGCTTGGGCAGCTGGCAAATTCTCGGCTGACACTATCGGACCCTTCGTTAAGAAATCCGGTATAGCTGATAAGGTGCGCCACCGGAAACTAGTTATCCCTGGCTACGCTGCTGCCATCAGCGGAGAATTAGAGGAGGAACTACCCGATTGGCAGATCCTAATTGGACCGCGGGAAGCAGCCTATATTCCTGGTTACCTTAAGGGTTGGACTCCGAGCTAGAGGAGGGAGAGGTATGATTCTGGTTGGCGAAAACCTCAACGTAATGTCAGCTACTATTGGGCCGGCTTTAAAGGAGCGGCGCGCAGAACCCATTAAGGAGTTGGCCATGGCCGAGGCTCAAAGGGGAGTTGACTATCTCGACCTCAACATCGGCCCGGCACGCAAAGGCGGAGATGAGCTGATGGATTGGCTGGTGGGTGTGGTGCAGGAGGTAGTTGACTTGCCATTATCCTTGGATACCACCAATCACCTGGCCATGGAGGCAGGTCTAAAGAAATGCCAGAAAAAAGCGCTAGTAAATTCGGTGTCGGTTCAGCCGGAGAGGCTGGAAAACACCTTACCGCTGGTGAGCAAGTACAATGCTTCCATGGTGGGCTTGCTCTGGGGGAAAGAAGGTATGCCCCGCGATGCTGCCGAGCGGGCGGCGCTCTGTGTGGAGTTGGTATATGCTGCTAATGAAGCTGGGGTGCCCAACGAGGACATTTGGATTGACCCCATTGTTAGCCCCATATCCGTGGAGGTCAATCAGGTAAAGGCTTGCGTGGAGTTTATGAGCATGTTATCGGAAATAGCTCCAGGATGTAAATCCATCGTAGGGCTATCAAACGTTTCCAATGGTACGCCCACCAACCTTCGCCCGTATTTGAATCGCGCCTACTTAGCAATGCTGATGAAATATGACCTCTATGCTGCCATTGTAGATGCGTTTGACGAGGAACTGATCAGGCTGGCGCGGGGGCAAATGCCTGAGATTGTTCAGCTGGTGCACCAGATGATGGATGGTTATGAGCCAGACATGAATGCTTTAACGCCTAAGGAAAAAGAATATGCCAAGACGGTCCGGGTGTTGATGGGTAAGAGCTTGTATTCTCACTCATGGTTGGAGCTCTAAGTTTCTTGGGTAACAATAAACTCCTAATGGCAAAGGACAGCTTTGGTGTGGCTAAGGCTGTCCTTGTGCTAACTACCTGTGGAGGTCCTAAGGTATATTGTTAAGGAGGCAGGGGAATGGAAGGCGGCGACCAACTATCCGTACACAAGAACTACCAAGTGGCTTTAGACCTGGCTAAGGCACAATTCCAGAAAAGTGATCCGGTTAAGCTAGCTAGGGCCTCCGGTGCGAAAGTCCTCAAGCATGCCGGCGAGGGGGTCCGGCTAGGATTAGTCTTCATGGGGTGGCCTGTAGAAATTGCTTGGCCAGAGGGCGAAGTAGGATATGCCGAAACTGTCTCTGGGGAAGTTAGCGTTTGGCACCAGATTCTCGTTCTCCATTATCTGGTCAATGCCAAGCCGGCGGATCCGAGCGGAAAGCTGATCACCTTTAGGCAGTTGGAAGGTGGGGAAGTATATTATCCAACCTTTCAAAAGCGGGCTAGCTTGAGGCTTCTTCATACCTTTGGCGAGTTTCCAGAACGTTTGCAGGTGGTGGGCGAAGAAATAGGGGGCTCCCCTGGGGGAATTGGAGATGCCAGCATCTGTATTCGGGCCTTTCCCAAGGTGCCCATAACCCTAGCTATCTGGAAGGGTGACCAGGAATTTCCTCCTGAGTGCAATATTGTGTTCGATGCTACCATTAGCACTTTTTTGTCCACTGAAGATGTAGTAGTTTTGTGCCAAGAGACAGTGAGTCGCCTAGTAAAACTTGCCAAGGTGAGGTGGCCAAGTTGAAAATAGCTATATCGGGCAAGGGGGGAGTAGGGAAGACCACCCTGGCAGCAGGGTTAGCCCATTACTTTGCCGATCGAGGCGAGACTGTTTTTGCTGTGGATGCCGACCCGGACCTGAATTTGGGTACGGTCTTAGGAATACCCGACGAAATGATTAGGAACTTAAAACCGATAGCGGACATGAAAGAAGTCATAGCGGAGCGCACGGGTGGGGAAGGTCCTTATTTTTCGCTGAATCCAGAGGTTGACGATCTCTTAATGAAGTATAGTATAAAACTAAATGGTATCCATTTTCTAAAAATGGGCAGCATCAAAGCTGGTGGAACATCGTGTTATTGTCGGGAGAATGTGGTGCTTCATGCCATGGTAGGTTCGTTGCTTCTTAAGCATCACGAGGTGGTCATCTTGGATATGGGGGCGGGGATTGAGCACTTGACCCGGGGAACTGCTCGGGGAGTAGATATAATGATGGTGGTGAGCGAACCTTCTAAAGTTAGCATTCAGAGTGCGGACGTGATTAGCCAACTGGCTAGGGATATCGGCATTGAGGAAGTGCGGTTTGTTGGGAACAAAGTCAGGAACGAGAAAGAAGAGAACTTACTAACCCGGACTTGGGGTGACAGACTTATTGGGATTATTCACCATAGCGAAGAAGTAATCGATGGAGCACGGGAAGGAAGCTTTAAGTCAGACCCTCGATTTCGAGAAGAAGTTAAAAGGATTGGCGATTTCATTAGCTCTCACTGCGCCCCTTAGTCCGAGTAAGTTTTGTAAATAGACTGCGGCACCAATAGCTTGTAGCTGCTGATAGGAGTGATAGGGATGTCCGATGTCGTAGTTACCTTCCTCCCCGATAACGTTGCGGTTACAGTAAAGTCTGGTACTAATTTGTTTGAAGCTGCCACTTTGGCGGGAATCGAGCTACAGTCCAGCTGTGGCCATAAAGGCACTTGCGGGCGTTGCGTAGTGGAGGTAAAAGAGGGAAAGGTCCAAGCTAAAGAAGGAGGGCGGCTGTCCAAGAAAGGTGGCAAGCCGGGGCAGGTACTGGCTTGCCAAGCCATCGTCACGGAAACGGTAACAGTGGAAATCCCTTCTGACTCTCGATTGACTGAGCACCAAGTGCTTCTGGCGAACCGAGAGGAAAAGGCAATTCTCGAGGAAAAACCTTTGGAACTAGAGGGCTATGCATTTCAGCCTTTGTCGATAAAGGTATTTCTGGAGCTAGAGCCCCCTACAATTCTAGGCGCTGCCGATGACCTTTCCCGGCTGAGGAGTGCCCTTAAACCATATGGCTTTACCGACGTCAGTATTGATACCCGAGTATTGCGGCAGCTGGGGGAGGTACTGCGAAGCTCAAACTGGCAAGTAACCCTTACCATCAATAGGCTGGAAGACAGAGCAGAAATCATCGCTGTTGAACCTGGAGACCAGTCGCGCCGATCCTACGGGATTGCCCTGGATATAGGGACGACCACGGTAGTAGCTTATTTAGTTGATTTATTAACAGGCAAAACCATAGACCGCCAGGGAGGGTATAACCGGCAATCCCGGTATGGTGATGACGTTATTTCCCGAATCATATACGCCAATAGCAATCCAAATGGGCTTTCCGATTTGAGCGGGGCTGTTACCGAGACTGTGAACCGGCTACTTGGTAAACTCTGTGATCGTAACCGCATCCGCCCAGAAGAGATCGGGATTTTGGTTTCCGCAGGCAATACCACCATGGGCCACCTGTTCTATGGAATCAATCCAAAGTATATCAGGTTTGAGCCTTACGTCCCCACAGTTACCGACTACCCGGTGGTTAAGGCCCAGGAACTAGGCATTAACATCAACCCGGCGGGATGGATAGTAAGCCTGCCGGCAGTAGCTAGCTACGTCGGTGGAGATATTGTATCCGGCGTCCTGGTCACTGGGGTAGCCCGCCAGCATGCTTTGACTCTATTCATAGATATCGGTACCAACGGGGAAATTGTCCTTGGTAACAATGAATGGCTGATGGCTTGTGCTTGCTCGGCTGGGCCGGCCTTTGAGGGCGGCGGGATTACTTTTGGAATGCGGGCCATGGATGGTGCTATTGAAAGAGTAAAGATTAATCCTGACACTCATGAGGTCCAAGTAGAGACTATTGGCAGCAAGAAGCCCATGGGTATATGTGGCTCAGGCTTGATCGACCTAATCGCTCAGATGCGGGAGTTGGACATTATTGACCGGACGGGGAAGTTTTCAGAGCTTGACGGTCACCCCCGGTTGAGGCGGGAAAACGGGGAAGCTGAATTTGTGCTGGTGTGGGGTAAAGACACCGAATGCAAGAAAGATATTGTAGTCACCGAAAGTGATCTTAAGACTCTAATTTATTCCAAGGGAGCGGTTTTTGCTGGCATACTTAGCCTAGTTAAACAAGTGGGGGTTAGCTTGGAGGACATTGAAAAGGTGATCATTGCTGGGGGGTTTGGCAATTATCTCAATATCCGCGATGCTGTGGCCATAGGACTCCTGCCGGACCTACCCCCTGAGCGCTACGAGTTCGTAGGCAATTCTTCGGTGAAAGGAGCTAAGCTGGCGCTTTTGTCGGAGCCAGCCTTCAAGGAGGCTAAGGCTTTGGGCCGGAGCATAACCTACGTGGAGTTGTCTTCCGGCAATCTTTTTATGAATGAATTTATTTCTGCTCTGTTTCTACCCCACACCAATTTGGAGCTATTTCCATCCTTAGCCAGCTAACTTTCATATTTCTATCCCTGGTTGCATAGCAATAGGCTATGGACGGGGGTGAAATCATGGGGGTAGAGGAGCAAGAAGCAATTAAATTGGCCGACCAAGCCATAGAGTTTCTGCAACACCAGCAGGCAGACCAGGCTGAAGAAGTTATTGGCCGCCTCAGCCAATGCCTGCTACCGCTCTTGGACTTTAAGTACGGGTATTTGCGGGCAGCGGTCGAACAAGTCCTGAGGCAACGGCTGGCCGAAGGCGACTTTGCCCAGTCTGCTCCTGGGATGGAGGAACAATTAGCCAAGGCTATCACCGGCGGAATCGAACGCGCTACCCAAATCAATTGCGGGCTAGAGCCGAGAAGCACATTTGAAAGGCTGGGAACAGTACTAGCCTCGCTATTTCCTTCAGAGAGGATTTATCCTGACTACTGGCTGGGAGGAAGCCGTCTCGACTTTTTTATCCCGGAAAAGAGGCTGGCTTTTTGTATAACTGCTGGTCCCGCTGCGGAGTGTAGCTGTTGGCTAGTCGAGAGAGCCTGCCGGAAGCGAGGCATAACCCCGATCAAGCTTGAACCAAGACAAGTGAACCGAGTCAATTTTCGGCAGCAACTAGCCCGATGGCTACAACAGGAGGAAATTCGTACCACCCCAAGAAAACGGTTGACAAATACTCATCGCTTACCGTAAGATACAAGGCAAGTAGCAGGATTGCTAAAATTGCGTAGCACTCAAAAAGTGGGCTATGAAGGGGCAAACTAAGCAGCAACCCGCAAGCGACTGAGGGTAGGTGTGAGCTCAGGGGTCGGCTGCTTGGAGGGCCACCCCGGAGCTGATAGCGATGAGTTATCCGGAAGGCACCCGTTATCATGCCAGCAGCCGCAGGCTGAACAATGAGTGGGCTTTGGCCAATCAGGGTGGTACCGCGGGTAGTAATCTCTCGTCCCTAACAAGGAAGGAGAGATTTTTTATTAATGGGGTGATTGAGCATGCGAAGGGCGATTCTTGAGATCCTGGAAAGCAATAGCAAGGCCACGCCAGAATATATAGCTACGCTCTTGGGGTCAACCCCTCAAGAAGTACAAGCTGAAATCAGGGCTATGGAAGAAAAGGGAATTATACTCCAGTATCGGACCTTAATTAATTGGGAAAAAGCTGGTCATGAAATGGTTCATGCCTTAATTGAAGTTAAGGTGACTCCACAAAGAGATGTAGGCTTTCACCAGGTAGCGGAGCGAATCTATCGCTACCCAGAGGTCCGGTCCGTAGCTTTGATGTCTGGTACGTACGATCTTTCCGTGGAGGTACAAGGAAAGAGCATGAAAGAGGTAGCGCTATTCGTAGCTGAAAAGCTGGCCACCTTGGAACATGTTACCAGTACTGTGACTCACTTTGTCTTAAAGAAATATAAGGAGGACGGGGTAATTTTGGAAGGGGAAGAAACCAACCACCGGCAGGTGATAGTACCATGACCAAGCTCTTTGACCCGGTCACCCATATTTCTCCTGTCGTCAGAGATATGGCTCCTTCTGGGATCCGTAAGTTCTTTGAGTTGGCTGCCACCACCAAGGATGTAATATCCTTGGGAGTTGGCGAACCTGATTTCGTTACCCCTTGGCATATTCGCGAAGCCTGTTTCTATGCTTTGGAAAAGGGTTATACCATGTACACATCTAATTTGGGTTTACCAGAGCTTAGGGTAGAGATTTCCCGGTATTTGGAACAACGGTTCGGCTTAAGCTACGACCCGGCCCAGGAGATCTTGGTTACGGTCGGAGCTAGCGAGGCGGTGGATCTAGCTCTTCGGGCCTTGATCTCGCCGGGGACAGAGGTCTTGGTGCCGGAGCCATGTTATGTCGCTTACAAGCCTTGTGTTATTTTAGCCGGGGGGACTCCGGTCAGCGTACCTACATCTTTTGCTGACGGGTTTACCCTCAAAGCCGAAGAGCTCCGCAAGTATTTGACGCCTCGAACCCGGGTGCTGATTCTGAGTTATCCCAATAATCCTACCGGAAGTGTGTTGAGTTACGGGGAGTTGCAAAAGTTGAGCCAGGTCATAAAGGAACATGATTTGGTAGTGGTTGCCGACGAGATATATGCAGAACTGACTTACGAACGGCAACACGTGTCAATAGCCTCAATGCCGGGTATGCTTAAGAGAACTATCTTAATCAATGGCTTCTCCAAAGCTTTTGCCATGACCGGTTGGCGCCTAGGCTATGCTGCTGCTTGCAGAGAATTCATTGAGGCCATGCTCAAGATTCACCAGTACACCATGCTTTGTGCTCCTATAACTGCCCAAATGGCTGCCATCGAGGCATTGCGAAATGGTTTGGGCGATGTTGAGACCATGCGAGAACAGTACAACTACCGTCGGCGCCTAATGCTAAGCCGGTTACGCGATATGGGTTTATGCTGCCCGGAGCCAAAAGGAGCTTTTTATGTCTTTCCGTCCATTGCTAACACGGGGTTAACCTCAGAGCAATTTGCCGAGAGATTGCTCAAGGAAGAAGGAGTAGCGGTAGTCCCAGGTAGTGTCTTTGGGGCTGGAGGTGAAGGGCATATCCGCTGCTCATACGCAGCGTCCATGGCTCAACTGCTGGAAGCGTTGAAACGAATGGAGAGGTTTGTGCAGAAGCTAGAGGTTGGAGCGGCTTAGCTAAGGTGAAGTCTTTTTACTATGATGTCGACCCTGGACACATTAAGGGCGGTCATGTGTTCTACGTTTTTCTTTATAGCTCTCTGAAGGTGGGCGCTGGTAACCGGTAGCGGTTGGCTTAGATCAGCAGTAATTTCCGTAACGATATTTATACGGTCGGACTGCTGGGTACTTTCAATGTGTAGGACTTCTTGCACACCAGGAATACCTCGAGCTGAATATCTTACCATATCATTGATGGCAGTGACGCTAACATAAAAGTGGCCAAAGTAGCTAAAAGCAGGCCGGACCACGGTTTGGTCTACCCACAACCCGGAAGACGCGGCGGCAGTGCTCTGCGGCCGCCGGAATAAAGCCAACATAGGTTCGATGATGGTTCCGGCCAGCCGTGGTCGAACTTCGACTATGGGGGCAGGGACAACGTGGCGGCCATATTTGATCCTGGCTAGTTTGGCTCGTTGAATTTGTTCATTGGTGGCTACTTCTTCAATCCTGATTACCTGGCTGGGCATAGGTAAGCGCAGGCGCTGGCAGATGACTTCGGCCATTCGCTTTGATGTAGCTAAGACCAAGATTCGAGAGGGGTTTATTCTGGCAATAGCCTCTTGGGCTTGGCGAGCGGATTCAGGATTTTCGAACAAGGCAGTTCTAATTGCCCCAACTACTGATGGCTCTTTCTTGGCTGAGGAGCCGGCCACAATACGAGCGCCCTCGATAATCAAGCCATCATCAATGATTACTTTGATATTGTATTCATGAGCTAGAGCTTGGGCTCGGTGGCTTTTACCAGTACCAGTAGGGCCAATCAAGGCGAATACTTCCACGATAGCCTCCTGGATTGACTATCAGAGTTATTGCTTCCACGATTATACTGCTTTATGGTAGGGATTCCTAGGGGGGTGCTTCTTCAAGGTTCGGTGCAGGTTATCCAAATCTGGAAGCACGTGCTATAATAGTGTACACCACAGCCATAAGAGGGGTTGTCTATGGGCGCAAATCAGGATGAATCCAGGATGGGAGCTAGCCTAGAGTGGGCCCTTTTCCGGCAGTGTGTGACTATTCCCGGAAGGTTTCTTAAGACTTATGCCCAACTTGGGTTGTCGGATCTGGAAGCCATGCTGATTGTCCACCTCTTTGGTATAATTCAGACCGAGGAGAAACCTTCGTCGGTTTTGGAAAAGCTCGAGAGTTATATGGCCTGCGACAAAGAAGCCATCCAGGCTCTGATCGCTGGCTTGATTGAAAAGGGAATGCTAGCGGTGACCGATACCTTCGATTTCGAACAGGGGTACACCACCGAGTATAACCTGGATGGCCTATTTATGAAGCTGGCTCAGCTTGAACCTGGGGTTAAGGGGCAACCTGGAAGATCTACGGCCGACAATGAGGAGCTAAAGAAGCTCTACAGTGTTTTCGAACAGGAGTTTGGCCGGCTGCTGTCTCCCATGGAAACCAGTCAGGTTTTAGAGTGGTATTATGGCAATCATTACTCTCCGGAACTAATCCTCGAGGCCTTGAAACGTGCAGTCTTGAGGGGGGTCCTCAACTTCCGATACATTGATTCTATCTTGCGTGATTGGGCTCGCCAGCGGATTAAATCGCCTCGACAAGTGGCAGCTTGTGAGAAACAAGGGGCGCCTCGAAGTGAAAAGGCTACCCAACACCCAGGAGCGGGTGTCAGATCGAAAGCCAAGAAATATGAGGATGTTTATTTGACCTAAGGTTGGGAATGGCATGGAACCATTGATCGATGGCAATTTGCGAGCCAAGATCTATAGGCTATACGATCTGTTTAAGAGGCGAGGCCCAAGCCTTAAGGCATCTCCCGCTACCCAAGTATCTTGCCCTATATGCTTAGATCGAGGCATTGTTTATAACGGCGAGCAGGCCCACATATGCCGCTGCATGCGTGAACAGGCTCTCCGCAATCGGCTTAAATTCTGTCAGCCGGGGTACTATTTTCGCAACAGGACCTTTGCGGACTTTGATTTAGCTTTCTATTCCAGGGATTATATAGATCCAGACAGCGGGATTTCCTATTACCAGATGGCGGCGGCTACCCTAAAGGCTTGCCAGCAATTTGTGGAAACTGCTGCGAACGACCCCCATGCCCGGGGATTATTTCTCAGTGGCCCAGTGGGGAGCGGGAAGACGTTCCTAGCCATGTGCATCACTAACGCTTTGATCGCCAGGGGACGAGAGGTAGTCTTTGTGGTTGTTCCCGACCTGCTGGACGAACTGCGGGCCACTTATGATCGGACCGACCAGAACGTGAGCGAGATTGATCTCCTGGACCTTTGCGGCAATGCCGAAGTGTTGGTTCTGGATGACCTCGGGGCCCACAACTATACTGAATGGACCAAAAATAAAATATACTCTATCCTGAATCACCGCTTGAATCTCCTTCTTCCGACGGTGATTACTAGCAATCTAGACTTGGACCAGCTGGAAGAGTATTTGGGTCAGCGCACTACCTCGAGGATAATTGAGATGTGTTTGGTTTACCGCTTGCGAGTGCATGAAGATATCAGGTATGCTAAGGCTAGGCGGTCTCGACCTAGCCCTGGTCCTGGCTGAAGTTCCCTCGTGAGTATTGCCATTAATCCCTTTGGCCCTAACCCTTAACCGTGAACTCAGAAAGCAGGCTTGACGGCGGGGCGGAAGGAAAGTATAATCTTAGATAGCCAGCGCCCGTAGCTCAGGGGATAGAGTAACGGAATCCGAGTCCGGAGGTCGCAGGTTCAAATCCTGCCGGGCGCGCGATAGATACAGGCCATTAGCTCAGTTGGTAGAGCACCTGACTCTTAATCAGGGTGTCCAGGGTTCGAGTCCCTGATGGCCTACAGGTGAAGCCCAGGAGCCGCACGTAGTTGCGGCTTTTGCTATTTTAGAGCCGGCAAAGGGTGGTTGCTGTGGCCTTTAAGATTGAGATCAGTTCCCAGTACCGAGAGCAAGTGATCGATGTCACTGATAAGGTAAACCAAGTTATAGCAGAAGCCCAAGTGACCAGTGGGATATGCTACCTGTTTATTCCCCACACTACCTGTGCAGTGACCATAAACGAAGGTTTTGACCCTGATGTCGCCGCCGACATTCTGGCCCATTTGAATTCAGTAGTACCTAGGGCCAAAACTTACCGCCATCAAGAGGGGAATGCTGATGCTCATATCAAATCGGTCCTGGTTGGGTCCTCGATTTCTGTTCCCATCGAGGGCAGAAGGTTGGCTTTAGGGCAGTGGCAGCGAGTGCTTGTCTGTGAATTTGATGGCCCAAGGAGGAGGCGACTGAACATCTCGGTTATTGCGACCTAGGAACAGATGGAACCTCAGGGCGGCAGGAGTCGGAGAAACAAGATAGAAAGTTACCATTATTCTAGCCAATGCAGGAGGTTCATTAATGAATCAACGTCGGCAAGACTCGACCATCCGGGATCTATTATTGGCTCCCATGGGTCATACCAAAATTGCTTGGGCTTGGGAGCATATGCCCATCCTGGGCCAGATTTACCCAGGTTTCGAGGCTGAACAGCCATTCCGCGGCCTTACCGTGGCCATGTGTCTTCACCTAGAGGCCAAGACTGCTTGTTTGGCTAGGCTCATTCAAGCCGGTGGAGCCCACGTAGTAGTGACAGCTAGTAACCCTTTGTCCACGCAGGACGATGTGGTAGCTGCTCTAGTTGAGAGCGGTATACAGGCTTTTGCTTGGTATGGGGCTACGGAGGATGAATACTGGCGGCATATTGACTTGGCCTTGCAAACAGAACCGGATCTAATTATCGATGATGGAGCAGATATGATCGTACGCCTGCTGACTACCCGTCACGACTTAGCCAAAAAGCTAATTGGAGCTTGCGAAGAGACTACTACCGGAGTGAAACGCCTCAGATCTTTGCACCTTCAAGGATACCTTCCCTTTCCAGTTATAGCGGTTAACAACGCCTATTCCAAATATCTGTTTGATAACCGTTATGGCACTGGCCAATCGGCGTGGGATGCCATTATGCGAACTACCAACCTGCTGATAGGTGGGAAAATCGTGGTGGTAGCTGGCTACGGTTGGTGTGGCCGCGGTATAGCCATGCGTGCAAAAGGTCTGGGGGCCAGGGTCATTGTTTGTGAGGTAGATCCGGTACGGGCCAATGAGGCCTTGATGGATGGTTTTTGGGTGATGCCTATGCTGGAGGCAGCTAGGTTAGGCGATATTTTTGTTACTGCCACCGGTAACCGGGACGTAATTCGGAGGCAACATTTTGAGGTTATGCAGGATGGAGCGCTCTTGGCCAACGCTGGTCATTTTAATGTGGAAATCTCGGTTTCCGATCTGCAATGTATGAGTGAGAGGCGGGAAGAAATACGCCCGGGGGTGGAGCAATTTACCTTAAAAGATGGCAAGCGGCTTTTGCTGTTGGGCGAAGGCCGTTTAGTCAACCTTGCCTGCGGTGATGGCCATCCAATTGAAATAATGGATCTCAGCTTTTCCTTGCAAGCTCTTTCCTTGCGGCACCTGTACCTGAACCGACAAGAACTTAAGCCGGGCGTGCTTGATGTTCCTGTGCATATTGACGAGGCTGTTGCCCAGCATAGACTGGACGCCATGGGTGTGGCCATAGATGAGCTATTGCCAAGCCAAGAAGACTACTTGCGGAGCTGGTAAAAGCGGCGGTGGGGGAAATGGCAGTGAGTGAACCTAATCTCAAGGTCCTCTTGATCGGAGCCGGTAAACGGGCATTTTCGGTATCCCGCTGGTTGAGTACCACCAAGGGAATCGAGCTAGTTAAGTGGCTAGCTTTGCCGGACGAGGTTGGGGAGCACTACCCCAAGTCCAACATCCAGGTTTTGGCGGACCCTGGGGAACTAGCAACTGCGTTAAGCAACAGCCAGGCCCACGTGATAGTGTGGGCTCCTAAACAAAGATACTTCGGCCAAAGGAATTATTGGCTGTCGCAGGTCCAAGCCGAGGTGCAAGTAATTACGGCCGAGTATGTGCCGACACTGTTGGGGCCATTGGCGGTTAAAGAGGAGCTTGAAGAAACCAGAAAGCTCAAAGGGGAGCTCGCCGCCATACTAAACTCTGTTCAAGAAGCGATCGAGGTAGCTGATGGCCATGGGCGAATTAAATACGTGAACCCCAGCTTCACTCGGGTTACAGGTATCCCAGCGGCAGCAAGAATTGGCCAGAATATCTTGGAAGCCTCACCCAGTGGTGCCTTGGCGCAGGCCTTGATCACCCAGAAGCCGGTAATCGGCTATCGAACCAAAGTTGGCGGGTCAGGGGTAGAAGTAATCTCCAATGCTTCCCCCATTGTTATTGATGGCAAGATCGAGGGAGCAGTAGTTGTCTTTCAGCCTATGAACGATCTCATTAAGCTCATGGAAGAGCTTAAGAAGAGCAACACGGTCATTGAAAACTTATATGCGCAGATGGGGCAGATGTCAGGCGCCAAGTACACGTTTGATGACTTGGTAGGGAAGAGCAAGCTGTTTAAGGCTAGCATCGAGATGGCCAAGAAAGCAGCTAAGAATGATTCAACGGTCCTCATCCTAGGAGAAAGCGGAACCGGTAAAGAGATCTTTGCCCATGCTATTCATAATGGCAGTTCGCGCAAGAACCGACCGTTCATTAAGGTCAATTGTGCTGCTATCCCCGAGTCCTTGTTGGAAAGCGAATTCTTTGGATATGAGAGGGGAGCTTTTACCGGCGCTACACGCACCAAGCTTGGCCGAGTAGAACTTGCCAATGGTGGAACCCTTTTCTTGGATGAAATCGGAGATATGAGCCCGTTTTTGCAAGCCAAGATGCTTCGTTTTTTGCAGGATATGGAATTTGAACGGGTGGGAGGCACCCAAACCCTAAAGGCTAATGTAAGAGTAATCGCTGCCACCAACCGGGACCTTAAAATGTTAGTTCGTAAAGGTTCTTTTCGCGAAGACCTGTATTATCGACTAGCCGTCTTCGAGCTTCGTGTGCCTCCCTTACGAGAGCGCAAAGAAGACATAGGATTAATTGCTAATTACCTATTGGCCAAGTTCAACCGCAAGCTGGGCAAGCATGTAGAAAGGATTGCTCCCGAAGCTATGGAGCTCTTAATCAATTACGACTGGCCCGGAAATGTACGCGAGTTGGAAAATGTGATTGAGCGAGCTATGATTTTGGCTGACGGTGATGAGCTTAGCTATAAATGCCTGGCACAGTATTTGCTTGATATAGATTATAGTGCTGTACCTAGCACGACCGATCTGATGCCCCTAGACAAGATGGAGCAGGTGATGTTGAGGATGGCCTTAGCGAGGTATGGCAACTCCTTGGAGGGGAAAAGGAAGGCTGCTAAGAGCCTAAATATATCGTTGGCTACACTGTATAACAAGTTAAAGAAGTATGGCGCTAACCTAGGCTAATGTACTTTCTAGAATGTAGAAGGATTCTAACTTATAGAAGCGCCGACGCTTACCTTGAAGGGAGGTCCGTACTCTGGTTACTGACGCTAAGAGCAGGTTGGAGGATGAGCTGAGTAAGTGGGAAGATGAGATAGTTGGCCGGGTAACAAAGAAAGCGCCAGAGAGGAAATCTCAGTTTGTCACTGACTCAGGAGTAACCATCAAGAGACTATACACACCCCTCGACCATGCGGTTGAAGAATATGAGCAACGGGAGGGATTTCCTGGGCGGTACCCTTTTACCCGCGGTATACAGCCTACCATGTATCGAAGCCGGTTTTGGACCATGCGCCAGTATGCCGGCTTTGGTACCGCCGAGGCTACTAACGAACGGTTTCGGTATCTCTTAGAGCAGGGGCAGACCGGGCTGAGCGTAGCTTTTGACTTGCCAACCCAAATTGGTTATGACTCTGATTTTGCCTTGGCGCGAGGAGAAGTAGGGAAAGTAGGAGTGGCCATCGACACCTTGGCCGACATGGAAACTCTCTTTTCGGGGATCCCTCTGGATAAGGTTAGCACTTCTATGACCATTAACGCTCCGGCAGCCATTATCTTGGCCATGTACATAGCGGTAGCGGAGAAACAAGGGGTTGTCCCAGGCCAACTTCGAGGTACGATTCAAAACGACATTCTAAAAGAATACGTGGCTCGTGGCACCTATATTTTCCCGCCTGCACCTTCCATGCGGTTAATTACGGACATCTTTGCCTACTGTAGTCAGAATCTACCCCACTGGAACACGATTAGCATCAGCGGATACCATATCCGAGAAGCTGGGGCCACAGCGGTGCAGGAGATAGCTTTTACTATGGCCAATGGTATCGCCTACGTGAAAGCTGCGCTCCAGGCTGGTCTTGCTATAGATGATTTTGCTCCCCGGCTTTCCTTTTTCTTCAATGCCCACAATAACTTTTTTGAGGAAGTGGCTAAATTCCGCGCTGCCCGGCGGATATGGGCTCGGATCATGAAGGAGCGGTTTGGAGCCCAAGATCAGCGGTCGTTGATGCTTCGCTTCCATACCCAGACCGCAGGCTGCACGCTGACGGCTCAGCAACCACAAGTGAATATTATCCGCGTGGCCTTTCAAGCCTTGGCCGCCGTGCTGGGAGGCACCCAGTCGCTGCATACCAACTCGTGGGACGAGGCCTTGGCTTTACCCAGCGAAGAAGCGGTCACTATAGCTTTAAGAACGCAACAGGTCATAGCGCATGAGTTGGGAGTAGCGGACACCGTCGACCCTCTGGGCGGATCCTATTTTATTGAGAAGCTGACTGACGAGATTGAGGCTCGGGCGTGGGAGTATTTGAAGAGAATCGACGAGATGGGCGGTGCAGTAGCAGCCATCGAGTCCGGCTACATGCAAAAAGAAATCCACGAAAGCGCTTACCGGTATCAGAAAGAAGTGGAGGAAGGAGAAAAAGTTGTCGTCGGGGTCAACAAGTACCAGTCGGCTGAGGAGCATCGATATCGGTTACTGAAGGTCGACCCCGAAGTAGTAAATCGTCAGATCCAAAAGTTGGAACAAATAAAGGAGAACAGGAGCGCGACAGAAGTAAGCAATGCTCTGGCAGAACTGAGGGAAGTCGCTCACTTTGGGGGCAATCTGATGCCTCCAATTCTTCGAGCTGTCAAAGCTTATGCCACTTTAGGGGAGATCTGCGGAGTGCTTCGCGATGTATTTGGAGAGTACCGAGCTAAGTCGCTGTTCTGATGGAGGGAAGGCAATGACGAAACGTATCCGGGTGCTAATTGCCAAAGCGGGCTTGGATGGGCATGACCGAGGAGCTAAGGTAGTAGCTCAAGCCCTCCGAGATGCCGGCATGGAGGTTATTTATACCGGGTTGAGGCAGACTCCCGAGCAGATAGTTGAGGCTGCCATCGAGGAGGATGTTCAAGTAGTGGGTATCAGCAGCTTGTCTGGAGCTCACATGTACTTGATACCCCCCGTAGTAGAGATGCTCAAGGAGCGTGGGGCCGGTGATATCCTGGTAATTGCTGGAGGGATCATTCCCAATGAGGATGCTGACTACTTGAAACAAATTGGTGTGTCAGAAGTATTTGGGCCAGGAACTGCCACCTCCAGCATCGCCAAGTACATCTATGATCATCTCGAATAGGAGGCGATCCTGTGAATCCAAAAAAGATTGATCATATCGGAATTGCCGTGCAAAATATGGAGGAGGCTCTGGCCACTTATAGAGCTTTAGGATTAGAGGCTTCCGGGAGCGAGATAGTGCCTGAGCAGAAAGTCAAAGTGGCTTTCCTCCCCATTGGCGATACTAGAATCGAATTGTTGGAGGCCACGGCCCCTGATAGTCCTATTGCCAAGTTCATTGAGACCCGAGGTCAGGGAGTGCAGCACATTGCCCTTAGGGTGGAAAACTTAGAAAATTGGTTAGAATACTTGAAGGGGCAAGGCTTTAGATTGATAGATGAAGCTCCTCGCTACGGAGCAGGTGGCGCCCGCGTTGCCTTTCTTCACCCCAAGAGTACCCATGGGACCCTGGTGGAACTCAGTGAGCATGAATAGGCAGGAGGTACAGTATGCCAACTACCATCGAAGAAAAGCTGGAAGATCTGCAACAAAGACGAGAGAAAGTCTTACAGGGTGGGGGGCCAGCGCGAATCCAGAAGCAGCATCAAAGCGGCAAATTGACTGCTAGGGAACGGCTTGAAAAGCTCTTAGATCCAGGTTCCTTTGTCGAGTTGGATCAGTTCGTTACCCACCGAATCACCGATTTCGAGATGGATAAGGTGGAAGCGCCTGGGGACGGGGTGGTCACTGGCTGCGGCCTCATTGACGGCCGGCAAGTATATGTTTATGCCCAGGATTTCACGGTGATCGGTGGTACCCTAGGGGAAATGCATGCTGCCAAGATCTGCAAAGTCCTAGATTTGGCGCTTAAGACAGGAGCGCCGGTGATAGGGATCAACGATTCTGGTGGAGCGCGGATCCAGGAGGGGGTTGACGCCCTTAACGGCTACGGAGAAATATTCAAGCGCAATACCTGGGCGTCAGGCGTCATACCTCAAATCGCTATCATCATGGGGCCGTGTGCTGGCGGTGCTGTCTACTCGCCCGCCTTGATGGATTGGGTATTCATGATTGGCAGAACCAGCCAAATGTTCATTACTGGTCCCCAGGTGATCAAGTCGGTGACTGGCGAGGAAATAACCGCGGAAGAATTAGGCGGATCGCAAGCGCATAACCGAATTAGTGGGGTGGCTCATTTCCACGCTGAAGACGAAGAAGAGGGCCTTCTGCAAGTGAAACAGCTTCTCTCCTATTTGCCCTCCAACAACTTGGAAGACCCGCCCTATCGGCCTACTAATGACCCTGGGGGTCGCCAGGAGCCTAGCTTAAGGAACGTGGTACCGACCGAGCCGCAGCTTCCCTACGATGTTAAATCAATCATCCCTATGGTATTGGATGACGGCCAGTTCCTTGAAGTCCAAGCCCAATACGCCCGGAACATGGTAGTTGGTTTCGGACACCTGGGGGGGCATGTGGTCGGGGTAATAGCCAACCAACCTTCGCATCTGGCCGGGTGTTTGGATATTGACGCTTCTGACAAAGCGTCTCGGTTCGTTCGCTTTTGCGATGCATTCAACATTCCCCTTCTAACCTGGGTGGATACTCCGGGTTACCTGCCAGGTATTGTGCAGGAGCATGGGGGGATAATCAGGCACGGTGCTAAACTCCTCTATGCCTATTCCGAGGCTACGGTACCCAAGATTACTGTTGTCCTCCGCAAAGCGTACGGCGGAGCTTATTTAGCTATGTGCTCCCGGGCATTGGGCGCAGACATTTCTATAGCCTGGCCTACGGCTGAAATTGCAGTCATGGGCCCTGAAGGGGCTGCCAACATAATTTTCCGTAAAGAGATTCAGGAAGCTTCCGACCCGGTAGCTGTGCGAACACAAAAAATTGAGGAGTATAGAGAAATGTTCGCTAACCCTTACATTGCTGCCAGTCGGGGTTATATCGATATGGTAATAGACCCCCAGGATACTAGGCCGGTCTTAATTCAGGCGCTCAGTTCTTTATTGACCAAAAGAGAGGGTCGTCCTAAGAAAAAGCACGGTAACATACCAGTTTAGGGCCGTGAAAGCAGGGGGAAGTGGGAAGTGAATGGATATAGCTTAGGAATTACGCTCACAATCATGGGTATGGGAACGGTTTTTTTGGTCCTGGGCGTTCTGGCGGGGCTTTTGGGCATGCTCAATCGGAGTTTTGCCAGTTTACCATCGGAAAAAGACTCCCTGGCGTCTTTGTCTAATGCTAGTACCAAAGAGTCGGAAACCCCGGCCCAAAATCTAGCTGTAGTAGCTGCGGCCATGGGAGCCATAGCCGCCTTAGAAGGAGACAGGCAGTTTAAGATCATATCCATATCTCCTGTAAACCAGCCCAAAGCCACCTCGGCCTGGGTGAGGGCGGGGCGAGACGAGCTAATGGAAACATCGCAGCCATTTCTAGGGTGAAAGGAGTTCGGTGCCTCGGTGAGAAAGTTTCGGGTGAAGGTTAACAACCAAGTGTTTGATGTGGAAGTAGAGGAGGTAGTGGAGCAGTCCAATGCTAACCCCGGGCTAAAAACAACCAACCCAGTGGCTACTGCTGCTCCTAACGCCAGGCCAGCTCCGGGTCCGGTACCTCAGGCCGAACGAAAGTCGGAGGCAAACGTTGTTGGCTCCGAAGGGGAGACTATAACTGCACCCCTGCCCGGGAATATTGTCGAGGTCAAGGTGGCACCAGGCCAAGCGGTAAAGGCGGGGGATGTTCTCCTAGTGATTGAGGCTATGAAAATGGAGAATGAAGTTGTAGCTACAGTGAATGGGACTGTTAAAGAAGTCCTGGTGCAAAAAGGAGAGACGGTGGCAGTCCGGCAACCATTGGTAGTCATTAGTTAAGTTATTTGGGGATGGCGAGGTGATAACTTGAGCCTGGGCCAGGTAGTCATGGATGGGCTTCAAAACTACTTGACCAACTATTTTGGCTTGACCCAGTTGAGCTGGGGTAACATAGCTATGTTCCTGATTGCCGGGATTCTGCTATATCTTGCTGTTTTTAAACACTACGAACCTCTCCTTTTGGTTCCAATCTCCATCGGTATTATTTTGGGTAATCTTCCCCTTACGGGTTTACTCCGGGAACCTACCGATGAACTGTTTGGAGGGCTCCTCTATTACATAGGGTACGGCACCTGGCATGGCATTTATCCACCTCTGATTTTCATTGGGATCGGTGCCATTACCGATTTTGGTCCCTTGATTGCCAATCCTATTACCCTACTATTGGGGGCGGCGGCCCAATTTGGCATATTCACTAGTTTCCTAGGAGCCATTGCCTTAGGATTTACGCCTGCCCAAGCTGGCGGTATCGGTATCATTGGTGGAGCTGACGGACCAACAGCTATTTATACCACCGCTATCTTAGCGCCCGAGCTGTTAGCCCCAATTGCCGTGGCTGCTTATTCCTACATTGCCTTGGTGCCCTTAATACAACCTCCTGTTATCAAGGCCTTGACCACCAAGAAAGAGCGCGCCATAGTCATGCAGGAGCTCCGGCCGGTATCTCGAACGGAAAAGCTGCTTTTTCCGGTTATCGTCTTAATAATCTGTGGTCTCTTAGTTCCCAACAGCATTTCCTTGGTGGGGCCACTGATGCTGGGTAATATATTGCGAGAATCCGGAGTTACCGGCCGACTAGCAGAGACAGCTGGCCATGCTCTCATGGATATAGTGACGATCTTCTTAATGATTACCGTGGGTGCTAGCGCTTCCGCCGATCGCTTCTTCAGCGCTGAATTCTTAAAAGTCTTATTTTTGGGCCTAGCAGCTTTTATCGTAAGTACAGCCGTAGGCGTAATTTTTGGCAAGATATTATGTTGGGCCAGCGGAGGCAAGATCAATCCCTTAATCGGTGCTGCGGGCGTTTCTGCGGTGCCGGAAGCGGCGCGACTTTCACAAAAACTGGGAAGGGAGGCGAATCCGAGGAGTTTTCTCCTGTTGCATGCCATGGGGCCTAATGTTGCCGGGGTGATTGGGTCGGCAGTAGCCGCAGGAGTGCTGATATCCATGCTTCACTAAAAGCCTTATTCCTAGGGAGGTAAAAAAAGGAGGGCAGGAGAAGTGCGAACTATAAGTTGTAACCAAATAGTAGAAACGGTAGCTAAGCTATGCATGGACGCCAATTATTTTCTTGATGATGAGGTCTTGGAGGCCTTCAAGCGGTCCCTGGAACAAGAGGAATCGCCCACCGGCAGGGACGTACTAAAGCAGCTAATAGAGAATGCCAGAATCGCTGCTTTGGAACAAGTTCCCATGTGCCAGGATACTGGGGTGGCGGTGATTTTCTTAGAGCTAGGGCAAGATGTCCGTGTCACCGGTGGGGATCTCTACGATGCTGTTAACGAGGGAGTACGAAAAGGGTATCAAGAGGGGTATTTGCGGAAGTCGATGGTTAAGGATCCCTTTGATAGGGTAAATACTGGCGACAATACTCCTGCCATAATCCACACCACTATTGTGCCGGGGGACCAGTTAAAAGTGACAGTTGCTCCCAAGGGTGGCGGTAGCGAAAACATGAGTGCCCTAGCCATGTTGTCTCCATCAGCTGGGGTAGAGGGTGTAAAACAATTCGTAGTAGAAACCGTGCGTAAGGCGGGCCCCAATCCTTGCCCCCCCATCGTTGTTGGGGTAGGAATAGGTGGCAACTTCGAAACCGCAGCTCTCATTGCCAAGAAAGCTTTGCTAAGACCTTTAGGACAAGCTAATCCTAAGCCCGAATACGCAAAGATGGAATCTGAATTGTTGGAGCGGATTCAGAATCTGGGTATTGGCCCCCAAGGGTTTGGAGGCCGAGTAACTGCCCTAGCTGTTCACGTGGAGACAATGCCTTGCCATATTGCTAGCTTGCCGGTGGCCGTTAACATTCAGTGCCACGCCAGCCGGCACAAGACGGCAATTCTTTAGGGGGTGAACAAGGGTGGCAGACAAATACGTATCTCCACCGCTAACCGATGCAGATGTGATGCAGTTGCGAATAGGGGACCAGGTATTTATTACCGGCGTAATCTATACGGCCCGGGACGCAGCCCATAAGCGCTTGGTTGAGCTTATAGACAAGGGAGAAGATCTCCCAATCGATCTTAAGGGCCAAGTAATTTATTACGCCGGTCCTAGTCCAGCCAAGCCGGGCCAAGTGATAGGCTCGGCTGGCCCTACTACCAGCGGGCGGATGGATGCTTATTCTCCCAGGCTGATTGCCGAGAAGGGTCTCAAACTGATGGTAGGCAAAGGCTCTCGGTCTCAGACAGTCAAGGAAGCTATGCAGAAAAATAAGGCCGCATACCTAGCGGCAGTGGGTGGGGCAGCTGCATTAATTGCCAAATGCGTAAAGAAGGCGGAGGTGGTGGCTTACCCAGAACTAGGACCAGAAGCGATTAGCCGGCTGGAAGTAGAAAACTTTCCGGCTATTGTGGTTAACGATTGTTACGGTGGGGATCTGTACGAAGAAGGAGTTAAACAATACGCCAGATAAAAGCTGGTAAAGGAGGCCGAAACCATGTTCATGACTAAAGAAGAACTGCTGGCCAAAGCTAAGAAACCTGCAGCCGATGCCATGAGACTGCACCCGTTTTATCGGGGCAAAATGCAGACTATACCTCGTTGTGCTGTCCGTAGCCTGGATGATTTTGCCATTTGGTACACTCCTGGGGTAGCTGAACCCTGTAAAGCTATTAAAGAGAACCGGGAGTTGGTCTATGAATTTACCAGCAAATGGAACACGGTAGCTGTGGTGTCAGATGGAACCAGGGTCCTGGGGCTTGGCGATATTGGCCCTGAAGCTGGTATGCCGGTCATGGAAGGAAAGGCGTTGTTGTTTAAGTATCTGGGTGGGGTGGATGCAGTACCTATTTGCCTAGACACTAAGGATCCTGAGGAGATTATTCGCACCGTAAAGCTTCTACAGCCTTCTTTTGGTGGCATCAACCTAGAAGATATTGCCCAGCCCAAGTGTTTTGATATTTTGGACCGCCTCCGTGCCGAAATGGAAATCCCGGTCTGGCATGATGACCAGCAAGGGACGGCAGCAGTAACCCTGGCCGGCTTGATCAGTGCCCTCAAAATCGTAGATAAGAAGATAGAGGAAGCCAGGATTGCCATGATTGGCGCTGGTGCCGCCAACATCTGTATTGCCAGGATATTGATAGCGGCCGGAGTTCGTCCGGAGAACATTGTTATGACCGACACCAAAGGCATCCTCCATCGGGGTCGAGTGGAGCTTAAAGAAAAATATCCTCAAAAATGGGAGATGTGCGAGAAGACCAATGGCGAGGGGCGTGTAGGCGGCATTGCTGAGGCCATGAAGGGAGCCGATGCGGTGATTGCCCTTTCCCAGCCTGGGCCCGGGGTGATCCAAAAAGAATGGATAAAGCAGATGGCCAAGGACGCCATAGTCTTTGCTTGCGCTAACCCGGTGCCGGAGATTTGGCCCTGGGAAGCTAAGGAAGCTGGAGCCAGAATAGTGGCTACTGGTCGCTCCGACTTTCCCAACCAGGTCAATAACTCCCTAGGGTTTCCTTCCATTTTTAGAGGGGCATTGGATGTGAGGGCAAAGACCATCACTGACGAGATGTGTATAGAATCTGCCAAAGAACTATCGAGATATGCTGAGGATAAGGGGCTATTAAGCGAGGACTATCTCATTCCCACCATGGAAGAATGGGAAGTCTATCCCCGGGTAGCAGCAGCTGTAGGCAGTAAGGCGGTGGAACAGGGCATCGCTCGTGTCAATAAGACCTGGCAGGAACTGTACGATAATGCGGTCAAGATGATTAAAGAAGCCAGGGATATGACTCAGCTGTTGATGGAAAAAGGGTTTATTGCCGAAGCGCCAGAGTGAGCCAAGACCAAGATAGGGGCTGAAGCGAAGCAGTTCACGCGGCTGATCACGGGTCGTTGACGGAGGTGGCGAGCAGTAATATAATAAGGGTGTCCTTCGGGGATCGGTGAAATTCCGTACCGGCGGTATAGCCCGCGAGCAGACGCTGATCCGGTGAAATTCCGGAGCCGACAGTTAAAGTCTGGATGGGAGAAGGGCTGAATAACGGCTTATTATGCCCGGTCCCCGAAAGGGAACCGGGCATAGTTTTTGGGGGAAAGCATGCCAGAAGCAGGAGAAACCAGTGATATCCTCTATATGCAGCGAGCCCTTAGTCTAGCAGCTCAAGGACGGGGTTGGACCAGCCCTAACCCTATGGTAGGAGCAGTATTGGTCCAAGATGGTCAGGTCATAGGCGAGGGATATCACCGAGCGGCTGGACAACCTCACGCTGAGATCGAAGCTTTAAAGGCTGCTGGTTTCAATGCCTCGGGAGCTACCATATATGTCACTTTAGAGCCTTGTTGCCACTTTGGCCGAACTCCACCATGTACCCAAGCCCTCATTAAGGCCGGAATTCGGCGAGTGGTTTGTGCGATGCTGGATCCTAATCCCTTGGTACAAGGAAAGGGAGTGGCTCAGCTCCGGGAGGCGGGAATTGAAGTTACGGTAGGAGTGCTGGCTGACCAAGCCCAGCGGCTTAACGAAGCTTTTAGCAAATGGATTACTACCCGGCGCCCTTTTGTGGTCCTGAAGGCCGCCATTAGCTTGGACGGAAGGATTGCTGCTGCTAACGGTTCATCACGGTGGATTACTTCCGAAGCAGCCCGGCAGAAGGCCCATCAGCTTCGCTCCCAGTATGATGCCGTTTTGGTAGGAGTACAGACAGTGATTAAAGATAACCCTCAGCTAACTTGTCGTCTGGAAGGCAGCCAACACCAACCGGCGCGGGTAGTAGTTGACAGCCAGTTACGCCTGCCCTTAGATGCTCAGGTTGTGAGCGAAAGGCTGCTAAAGGTGAGCCCCACCATAATTGCCCACGGCAGCATTTATGATAGGCAGAAGGCCCAGCTACTTAAAGAGCGAGGGGCAGAATTGTTGGAAATAAGGATGACTCCAAGTGGTGTGGACTTAGAGCAGCTGATCGAAGTTTTGGGGCAACGGGGAATTACCAGTATTTTGATCGAAGGCGGGGCCGAAGTTAACGCTTCAGCCTTGGAACAGGGGATTGTTGACAAAGTGGTGCTATTCGTTGCTCCCAAGTTTATTGGTGGCCGGGAAGCGCCGGGCATGGTGGGAGGCCACGGCGTCGAGGACGTGAACTCAGCTCCGAGCCTTCGCGATCTAGAGATTAGCCGGGTTGGCCCCGATTTGATGATAACCGGTTACTTGTAGGGAGAGAGGTCAGGCGGATGTTTACTGGGTTGGTAGAAGAGTTGGGCAGGGTAGTAAGCTTCAAGCGAGCAGGAAGTCTGCATAGGCTTGGGATTTGTGCCCGGGTGGTTATTAGCCAATTGGAGATTGGGGACAGCGTAGCCGTCAACGGTGTTTGCCTGACGGTAGTGGAGCTTGGAGCCGAAGGGTTCGGGGTGGAAGTTATGCCCGAGACCATTTCCCGAACCAATTTGGGCCAGCTCCAACCTGGGGATCGGGTTAATCTAGAGCGAGCCTTGGCAGTAGGTAGCCGGTTAGGAGGGCATTTGGTCAGCGGACACATTGACGGAACCGGGACCGTTGCGACCATTCGAAAAAGCGGAGATACGTGGCTTTTAGCCATTGAGACCTCAGGTGAGATTGCGCGTTATCTGGTCCCTAAGGGTTCGATTGCCGTTGACGGGGTGAGCCTAACAGTTATTGATGTAGCCTCATCTGGGTTTACGGTGGGGGTCATCCCTCATACGCTGAAATCAACTACCTTAGGTTTGCGCAGGCCTGGAGATGAAGTGAACCTGGAGGTTGATGTTATTGCTAAGTACGTGGAACAGTTTCTAAACCGACGCCAATCCAGGGATAGCCAACCAGACGGGTTGACCTTCAATAAACTAAAAGAATGGGGCTATGTGTAAAAGACAAGGGGGATGAACATGGAGGAGGTAACCGTAGCTCACGAAAAGCACCGTTTCAACACCATTGAAGAAGCCGTTGAGGACATCAAAAATGGCAAGATGGTGGTTGTAGTTGACGATGAGGACCGGGAAAACGAAGGCGACCTAGTCATGGCTGCCGAAAAGGTTACTCCTGAAGCCATTAACTTCATGGCTACGTACGGCCGGGGCTTAATATGTATGCCCATAATTGGCGAGCGACTGGACCAGCTCGACATCCAGCCTATGGTTCAGCACAATACTGACAGCCATGAAACCGCCTTTACAGTTTCGGTTGATGCCAAGGAAACTACTACTGGCATTTCTGCCCATGAACGAGCTCTCACTGTTAAGCGCATAATCGATCCCTCCACTAGGCCAGAGGATCTGCGGCGGCCCGGGCACATCTTTCCTCTTAGAGCTCGCGAAGGGGGAGTTTTAAGGCGAGCTGGGCATACAGAAGCAGCGGTGGACCTGTCTCGGTTGGCTGGCTTGTATCCAGCCGGGGTCATCTGCGAGATCATGAATCCCGATGGTAGCATGGCTCGAGTACCAGAGCTAGTGCGCTTTGTTAAGGAGCATAACCTCAAGCTCATTACTGTTGCCGATCTAATCCATTACCGGAGAAAGTATGAGCGTTTAGTGCGCCAGGTGGTTACCACCAGTCTGCCTACCAAGTATGGCAACTTCGAGGCGGTTTGCTATCAAGATGTATTGACTCACGAGTGCCACGTGGCCCTGGTAAAAGGAGATATCAGTACTGGGGAACCGGTATTGGTTAGAGTTCATTCCCAATGCTTGACCGGAGACGTTTTTGGCTCTTATCGCTGCGATTGCGGCGATCAATTGGTCAAGTCCTTGGCCATGATTGAGCAGGAAGGCCGGGGTGTATTGCTGTATATGCGTCAAGAAGGGCGAGGCATAGGGCTGTTGAACAAGCTGCGCGCTTACAAACTGCAGGATGAAGGAAAAGATACAGTGGAAGCCAATGAGGCTTTAGGCTTTCCAGCTGACTTGCGCGACTACGGCATTGGAGCTCAAATCTTGGCGGACCTGGGAGTCAAGAAGTTGCGGCTTTTGACCAATAATCCCAAAAAGATTGCCGGGCTTGAGGGTTATGGCTTGAAAGTAGTAGAAAGGGTGCCCATCGAGATCAAGGCTACTCCTATTAATAGGAAGTACCTAACCACGAAGAAAAATAAACTAGGCCACCTGTTGAGCAGTGCGCTTAAGTAACCAGTTCTCCAAGCTTAAAAACCAGGAGGTTAAGCAATGGCCAGACGGTTTGAGGGTCAGCTAATTGGTACCGGCCTATCTTTCGCTATTGTAGTTTCGCGCTTTAATGAGTTCATTACTAGTCGGCTGGTGGAGGGTGCCCTGGATGCCCTTAGGCGCCACGGGGTACAGGAAGAGCAGATCGATTTGGTATGGGTGCCTGGTGCCTTTGAGATACCGGCGGTGGCTCAAAAGATGGTCACCCGCGATTGCGATGCTGTTATTTGCCTGGGGGCGGTGATCCGGGGAAGCACTCCGCATTTTGAATATGTGGCTAGCGAGGTTACCAAAGGCATAGCTCAGGTAGCCCTCAGGTCGGATAAGCCAGTTATATATGGCATCATAACTGCCGACAGCCTGGAACAAGCCATTGAGAGAGCGGGAACTAAACAGGGCAATAAAGGTTTTCAGGCGGCGGTAAGTGCCTTGGAGATGGCTAACCTTTATAAACAGTTGGGGTGATCCAATGCCAATCGTAATCATCAGCGATACCCACGGGAGCTTAGAAGGGTGGGAAAAAGCCAACCACTATCTTAATGGGGCCGATCTGATTCTCCATGCCGGCGATATCCTTTATCATGGACCTAGAAACCCTATTCCGCCTGGATATGACCCGGCGGCTTTGGCCCAAGCCATTAATGACGTTGGAGTTCCCACCATTGTTGCCCGGGGAAACTGCGATGCTGATGTCGACCAGCTAGTAATCAGGACCCCGATACAGAGCCCCTATGCCTGGGTAAGCATAGATGGGGTAAGGATATTGGTTACCCACGGAGATAGAGAGGTAGTGAATAGGGATGAGCTCGTAGCTGGCGGCCAAATTCACCTATGGGTGAGTGGCCATACTCACATTCCCAAGCTTGAAATCAAAGGCCCAGTGATGTTTGTTAACCCTGGTAGCTTAGGTCTTCCCAAGGCCGGCGAGCCTAGCTTGGCTATCCTAGAGGGAAAGCGAATAAGCATTGTAGGCGTGGAAACGGGCAAAATCTTAATGGCCGACTCTTTGAGCTAGATCCTGCCAGCAACTAGT
>JACIYF010000006.1 GCA_014360065.1 Clostridia bacterium
AAGCCAAACGAATCATGCAGCGGCACAACATCGCTCCTGGGGGCGGACTGAAGGCCCTGGAAGAAGCTTTGAAATGGCGCCTTTATGCTTACATTAACAGGCAGGAAATCCAGTGGTTAGCGCCGAATAAAATGGTGTTTAAGATGATTGACTGCCGGGTCCAAGCCGCGCGCCGACGCAAGGGATTAGCTGATTTTCCATGCAAGTCGGTGGGGCTGGTAGAATATAGTGGTTTTGCTCATACCATCGATCCCCGAATCGAGACTCGCTGTTTGGGGTGTCCGCCCGATCCAGTGGGTGATGATTACTTTTGCGCTTGGGAGTTTACGTTGAAGGAATGAAGGTTATAATTGGATACGATTGTGAAAGGTTACACAAGGCCAAGTGCATGCTCAGGGTCTGATCCTAGGCCCAACTATAAAATTCAACAACGAGAGGAGTAATACCATGGATCTAAAGTTGACCGAGGAACAGCAGATGTTGCGCCAAATGGTCCGGGACTTTGCTGAGGAGAAGGTCAAGCCGGGAGCAGCTGAGCGCGATGAAACCGAGCATTTCGACCGTTCTCTTTTTGATCAAATGGCAGAACTAGGGCTCACCGGCATTCCTTTTCCGGTTGAATATGGCGGTGGCGGAGCGGATACGCTAAGCTATGCCATAGCTGTGGAGGAAATATCCCGGGTTGATGCCTCCGCTGGTACTACTCTTTCTGCCCATACCTCCCTTGCTAGCTGGCCCATCTATAAATACGGGACCGAAGAGCAAAAGCAGAAGTACTTGGTACCGCTCTGTGAAGGCAAACACCTCGGCGCCTTTGGGCTAACCGAGCCTTCAGCCGGGTCTGATGCCGGATCCTTGCGCCTCTCGGCCAAGAAAACCAATTCCGGTTATGTGCTTGATGGCACCAAGATCTTTATTACCAACGCCGGCGAAGCCGAGACTTACGTCGTATTTGCTTCCACCGACCGCTCTAAGGGTCACCGCGGTATCAGCGCTTTCATTGTAGAGAAAGGAACTCCTGGCTTTTCCTTTGGCAAAAAAGAAAAGAAAATGGGCATTCGGAGTTCAGCTACAGTAGAATTGGTCTTCGAAAACTGCGAAATACCAGCAGAAAACTTGCTGGGTGAGGAAGGCAAGGGCTTCTATATTGCCCTATCGACGTTGGACGGAGGCCGGATCGGAATTGCTGCTCAGGCCGTAGGAATTGCCCAAGGTGCTTTCGAAGAAGCCCTAAACTACGCCAAGGAACGCCAGCAGTTCGGCAAACCCATTGCCCAGCAGCAGGGTATCCAGTTCATGCTAGCAGAGATGGCCACCAAGATTGAGGCAGCCCGGATGCTAGTCTACAAGGCCGCCTTGCTAAAAGATGCCGGTGAGCCTTATGGTCACGCCAGTGCCATGGCCAAGCTTTTTGCTGCCGAAGTAGCCATGGAAGTCACCACCAAGGCGGTACAAATCTTTGGCGGCTATGGTTACACTCGCGAATACCCAGTTGAGAGAATGATGCGCGACGCCAAGATTACCGAGATTTACGAAGGTACCAGCGAAATCCAAAAGGTAGTGATTTCTTCTTATCTCCTGCGGTAAGCAGGTAACTCTTAGAAAGGATCAAGCTCGGGTTGGGCTGTGATTAGCCTTGAACCCGAGCTTGTTCTTACCAAGCCATTGCTAGAGGTTCGCCACTTCTAATTCTACCTTCTATGTAATCGATGAACTGGCGAGCGCTACGGCCAGACCGGCCATTATGCCATACTTGCCACCGCAAGGCTAGTTGGCGAAGCTGGTGCCGGTCCACGTCCAACTTCCTTTGCTCGGCCAAGGCGTCGACGATTCTAAGGTAACCTTCCTGGTTTGGGCTGGCAAAAGTCACCACCAACCCAAAGCGGTCGACCAAAGATAGCTTCTCCTGAAAACTATCTTGGACTCGAACTTCGTCCCCTTGCCGTTCGCTAAAGGTTTCCCGAACTAGGTTCCTACGGTTAGAGGTCGCATAAATCAAGAGGTTAGCGGGCTGGTCTTCAAGCCCTCCTTCCAGGGCGGTTTTGGCAGCTCTGTACCCCGGATCAGCATCATCGAAGGCCAGGTCATCAATAAAGATGATATACTTCTGGGGTCGGACGGCCAACTGCCGCATCAGTAGTGGAAGGTCTAGCACGTCAGCCTTAGCTAGTTCTACCAACCGTAGCCCTCGGTAAGCATACTGGTTCAACAAGGCCTTAACTGTAGATGATTTACCAGTACCGCGGTCCCCATATAGAAGAACATTATTGGCAGGATAGCCGTCCAAAAAATACTCGGTATTTTCAAGTATTACTCGGTGTTCCTCAGCCAGACCCACCAGGTGGTCCAGGCAGATAGGGTCAGGGTTTCTAATGCCTACCAGATGACCTCCACCAAAGCCGTCAGCCCGGCTACCCCCCTGTTTACCCCGTTGCCACCGAAAGGCCACAAACCGGGCAAACAGGCCCCAACCCACCTCCTGATAATAACGGCCCAGCTCATCCAAAGCTGACTCCCAGGAACTGCGCTCAGCGATCGCTAGCTTGACCCGCTGGCGCCGAGCCTCTAGCCAAGAGACAGCAGCACTTACAGTCTGCGGGTGGCGGACCAGAGTAGTAGGCTCACAGTTCAACTTAAACTGGCTCGGCCATTCGGCCCAGGTATGGGGATCAAAAGGATTCAATGCCTGGCCCAGGCCACAAGCAACACCAACCTCATGGCCAGCAGTCAAATGGCCTATTTGTTTCGAGCCTGGTGAGAGCTCTGGAGCTCCTGTCTCCTTTAATATTTGGCAAGCTGTAGCTTTGATTTGCCCAGCCGTTATGCCGGCCAATTGCTGAAGGGTGGATAGGTCTCTTGCCGCCAACTCGGCAATACCAGGATCAACCGCGCCAATTCCGCCTAAGCCCGCCTGGCGGCTGAATTGGTTTTCGTCATCAATGATCAAATCCAGCAGGTAGCCTGGCCAGCCGCACTCCCAGGCCAGCGAGCAGAAACGATGGTACTTTTTAAAGATCTCCTGAAGGCAAGGCGGCGTGGAAGCTAGGCTCTCTAGTAACTGCTGCAGTGAGCTTACCACCCTGTCGTTGGCAACCTGAGAAAAAACCGTAAGCCCATGGGGCAGCAATGCTGCCCGTTCAACCCAAGAAGCTCCAGCCATCACTAAGACTCCTATCCGGGTAATCTATGGGAACAAGCTATCCGGGGGATATTATATCACATACCAGCCCTAGCCAAGGCCTGATCTAAATCAGCCATGAGATCGTCGATGTCCTCGAGTCCCAAGGATAGGCGGACCATGGAGGGATTGAGCTGGCGAAACCGCAACCATTCGGGATCCTTAGCAGCGGAAACCCCGCTCAAGGGATACCATACCAGGCTCTCAAAGCTACCCCAGCTAGCGGCAATGCGGAAAAGCTCGAGGCGATCCATGAATTGAGATACCGCCTGAGGCCCGCCCTTTAGCTCCATGACTATAATGGCGCTGGCGCCCCGCATTTGGCGAGAAGCCAAGTCATGCTGGGGATGAGAAGGTAAAAAAGGATAATAAACCCGAGATACCCGAGGGTGCTGCTCCAGGAACTTGGCCACCTCAAGGCCGGCCCGGTTGAAGTGCTGCATCCGCAAAGGAAAAGTGCGTAAGCCTCGCAGGACCAACCATGCCTCGAAAGGGCCAGGAATGCCGCCGATGAGGGCATGCTCACGGCGCAGCAGCCCGGCGATGGTTTCCTCGTCACCGCAAACCGCCCCCATGAGCACATCCCCATGGCCGTTCAGGTACTTAGTAGCCGCATGCACCACAATGTCAATTCCAAAGTCTCGGGGGTTCTGGTTGTAAGGGGTTGCCAGAGTATTATCGATGATAGTTGTGATGCCATGGCTCTTAGCAAGTTCAGCTACTGCACCCAAGTCCTGCAGGGCCAAGGTTGAACTGGTAGGGCTCTCCAAATAGATGACGCGGGTGTTAGGGCGCATGGCCTCAAGGAAATCATCTGGGCTCTCCCCAGAAACGAAGGTTACCTCGATTCCAAACCGGGGAGCAACTTCCGTAAGCAACCGGTAGGCGTTCTTATAGACACCGCTTACGCTGACAATGTGATCTCCAGCCTGGGCTTTACCTAGCACCGCAGCAGCAATAGCTGCCATACCCGAGCCAAAGCATTTGCAGGCGGGAGCCTTCTCGAGGGCGGCAATTTTCTTTTCCAGTACCTGGACCGTAGGGTTGAGACCTCGGGTATAATAGTAGCGTTCCGGCCCCCGCCCGGCAAAATAATCTTCGGCCTCCTCAAGGGTATGGAAATAGAAGTTAACAGTTTCAAACACTGGAGGAACGATGGAATCGAGGAAATCCCCTTTCTTCTCCCCGTGATGCACGCAGGTAGTCGAGTAATGATCAGAACCCCCGCCCACAGCAGCTACCTCCTCACCCAAGAAGCACTATGCTTTTGCTCTCGCCAGCTCCACTCCCCGCCCAAGAGCCTTAAGGTTCAGCTCGGCCGCCTTCTGGCCGAAGCGGTGGGTTATGGCCCTCTCCAGGGACTCAAGCTTTATGAGGCCGGAGAGCGCCTGGATGGCCCCCAGGGCCACCAGGTTGGTTACCCCCACCCGGCCCAGGTCCCGGGCGGTCTCGGTGAGGGGAAACCCAAAGGATTGGGCCTTGGGCTTAGGATCCGGCCTTACCAGGTCGGAGTCGTAGATTAGAAGGGCCGCCTCCGAAAGCTTGGGAGCATAGAGGTCGTAGGCTTCCTGGGTGAGGGCAAGGACGATGTCGGGATCCTCCACCCCGGGGTAGATGATCTCGTGGGCGCTTATGACCACCTCCGATTGGGAGAAGCCGCCCCGGCTGGCGATGCCGTAGGACTGGGTCTGGGTGGCATTCAGGTTCTCAAACACGGAGGCAGCTTCGGCAAGGAGGATGCCGGCCACGATCAGCCCCTGCCCTCCCTCTCCGGCAAGAATCACCTGCCAGGTGTCCTTCATACCTGTCCCTCCTTTTGGGCCCGGGCCTGGATGTCCCGGTAGCGGGTGTTAAAGTCGGGGTCGTCCCCCTCGTGGAGCTTGCCGATGGGGAAGGAGCCGGGGGGAAGATCATCCCTTTTTTCCCGGAAGGATTTTACCGGTACGGCATGGTCCCGGAGCCACTCCATCATCTTTACCGCCCCTCCCAGCTGGTTTCTTCGGCCATATTGGGTGGGGCAGGGGCTCATCACCTCCACGAAGGAAAAGCCCTTCTTTTCGATGCCTTCCCTTAGGAGCCGGTCAAGCTGGGGCACGTGGTAGGCGGTGCCCCGGGCCACGTAGTTTGCCCCGGCGGCCATAACCAGCTCGCAGAGGTCGAACTCCCGCTCCGGGTTGCCGTAGGCGGTGGTGCTGGTAACGGCTCCGGCGGGAGTGGTGGCCGATACCTGGCCGCCGGTCATGCCGTAGTTGTGGTTGTTGACCACCACGGCCAGGAGATCGATGTTCCTCCTTGCGGCATGGATCAGGTGGTTTCCGCCGATGGTGGCCCCGTCCCCGTCCCCCATGAGGACGATGACACAAAGCTTTGGGTTTGCCGCTTTAATGCCGGTGGCGAAGGCCAGGGCCCGCCCGTGGGTGCCGTGGAGGGCGTTGGTGGAAAGGTAGTCGTCGGCCTTGCCCCAGCAGCCGATGCCGGTCACCACCACCACCTGGTTTCTCTCAAGGCCGAGCTCAGCCAGGGCCCGAGCCAGGGAGGAGAGGACGATGCCGTTTCCGCACCCCGAGCACCAGAGGTGGGGGAGCATGCTGTGGTCGAGGTAGCGCTTAAAGCTGGGGTTAAGCCTGGGCACTGCCGGCCACCTCCTTAATGCGGGAAAGGATCTCCTTGGGGGTAAATCCTTCGCCGTTGGCCTTGTGGAGGCCAAACACCTTGTCTTTTCCTGCGGCCCTTTTTACCTCGTGCACCAGCTGGCCGAGGTTTAGCTCGCATACCAGGACCGATGAGGCCCGCCGGGCTTCCTTTTCCACCAGCTCCTCGGGGAAGGGCCAGAGGGTGATAAGCTGAAGCACCCCCGCCCTTATGCCCTCCCCTTTGGCCCTTTGGGCTGCCGCCCGGGCGGGGCGGGTGGTGGCCCCGAAGGTTATGATGAGAAGGTCGAATTCATCACCGGGGTAGTAGCGCTTAAAATGAACGATCTCGTCCATATGCCGGGTGAGCTTAGAGAACAGCCGCTCGATCTTTTTTGCGGCATTTTCGGGGTCGTTTTGGCTGTAGCCCCGCTCCCCGTGCATGGAGCTGGTGGCGTGGAAGATGTACTCTGACCCGTAGTAGGCTAAAGGCGGCACCCCGTCGGGGTCAGGCTTAAAGGGGAGGTATTCCTCCGGGGGGCAAGTGGGGAGCTTTCGGTCCACCACCTTTATGGAGGATGGGTCGGGAAGCTCCACGTTCTCCCGCATGTGGGCCACGATCTCATCGGCCAAGAGGATTACCGGCACCCGGAAGCGCTCGGAGAGGTTGAAGGCCTCGATGGTAAGATCGAAGCACTCCCTTACCGTGGCCGGGGAAAGGCAGATTACGGCCTGGTCCCCGTGGCGGCCCCACCTCGCCTGCATCAGGTCGGCCTGGGCCGGCTTGGTGGCAAGGCCGGTGCTGGGGCCGGAGCGCTGGACGTCCACCACCACGCAGGGCACCTCCTCCATCACCGCCACCCCCAGGTTCTCCTGCATCAGGGAGAAGCCGGGGCCGCTGGTGGCGGTAAAGGACTTCACCCCGGAAAGGGAGGCGCCGATGATGGCGGCCATGCTGGCCAGCTCATCCTCCATCTGCAAATATACCCCGCCCACCTGGGGAAGCCTTCTCGATGCCACCTCGGCGATCTCCGAGGAGGGGGTGATGGGGTAGCCGGCATAGAAACGGGCCCCGCAAGCTATGGCCCCTTCGGCTATGGCTTCATTTCCCTGCATGAAAAGCTGCATCATACACCCTCCACTTCTACGGCCAGATCCGGGCAGCGCATAACGCAGAGCCCGCAGGCGCTGCACCGGTCAGGCCTTTCTACTACCGGCCCTCCGGCCCGGTCGGATCCGAAAACCTCCCTTGGGCAGAAGGCAATGCAGATGCCGCATTGCTTGCAGCGGTGAGGATCGATGGTGATGGATGGCATGATGATTCCTCCTAAACATAAGCGCTAAGGCATGTTCTGTTACTAACAGGCTTACCCTGCAAAAACCTTGCCATTGCAGCAGCATAAAGAAAGGTCGAGAAGAGAGAAGCCCGCGGCACTAACTCTAAACAGCTTCGAGCTCCTAGCAGAAAGGCCTGGGTTCTGGGCAGCTGAGCACTTGCCATCTTGAGAAATGGCATCTCAAGTTGCGAAGAGAAGGTTACCCTGGTTGGTCCGCAGAAGGGATCCAATGTATACAGTATTCATAGGCTTGCCCCCTTGACTGAAGCTTGTTACTCCTTTAACATGTGGCACTAGACCAAAGGAATAGTTGGGGCGAAGGCGTCCGTGGAGTTGGGCTCACAGCCCAACGGCGGACGCTTTTGCTTTTGAGCCCAGCTAAGCTAGGGAGGCTATTACAGCCGGTCCGGTGGGCGCCAGGCGAGTGGGCGGGCTCGGAGTAGATTTTCGGGAGAGGTGGTTTATTCCGCCATGGAGATTGCCAATGTCCAGGATGTCCTGCATTTCGCCGAAGAATATAACGTCAAGTTTATCCGCCTGCAGTTTACGGATGCGCTGGGAATCTTAAAAAATATCGCCATCACCGTCAAAGATCTTCCCCGGGCCCTGCAGGAAGGCATGATTTTCAACAGCTCTACGGCTTCACGCTTGGGAATCCCTGCCAAGAGCATTCGCTTAACTCCGGATCCCAAGACTTTTGTCATCTTCCCTTGGCGGCCACGGGAAGGGGCAGTAGCCCGGTTGCTATGCAACATTGATATTCCTGATTTCGGTAGGGATTATGATATTTGCCCCCGGATAAACCTAAAGATGGCAGCTGGCCTGCCAACCCTCTCTGAGATTAGCGCCACCTGCGCGTTCTACCTTTTTAATGAGGGAGCCAACCTCAACCTGCACGGACCCAACCGGACCGAAGTCCATGACCAGGCTGGCTTCTGCGATTTGAGCCCGGTGGACTTGGGCGAAAATGTCCGGCGGGATGTGGTCCTGACCCTGGAAGAAATGGGCATCCAAGCCGATTATTCCCGCCATGCCGCTGGTCCTGGCCAGCATGAAATCGCCTTTAAATGCGATGATTTGTTGACCCTGGCTGATAATCTGGTCACCTTCAAGTTCGTAGTTCGAACTATCGCCCAGCGCCACGGCCTGAGGGCCTCCTTCATGCCCCAGCCGCTGGCAGATCTCCCCGGATCTGGTTTGACCTTAAAGGTAGAGATGGAGGAAGACCGAGCTCAAAAGCTGGCGGCTAACCTGGCCAAGAGGCTCAAGAGCGTCCTCCTGTTTACCAACCCTCTGGTCAATTCTTACAAGCGACTCCTAAGGATGCCTATGGAGGAAAGCATTCAGGTTCCATCCGCCAACACTTGGGAGCTTGCCTTTCCAGACCTGGCTGCCAACCCCTACCTAGCTCTGGCTGCCATTACCGTCGCAGCTACTTGGGAAACGTCAGCCTCGGAACCGGATGAGCCCAGGCCCATCCACGAGCTTATCTCCGCCCAGGAATTGCCTAAGGACTTGGGCGAGGCTCTCCAGGCTGCCAAAAGCTGCTTATGGTTACATGAAAGCATGGAAGACGGCTTATTGGACTGGGTTTTTAGCCAGAAGGAGGCGGAGTGGAACCGCTTTCAATCGGTCGTGCATTGCTGGGAGGTCAAGGAGTACTTCGCCAATTACTAATCAGACCCACCCCTTTAACTAGGCAGATGGCACGCAGGTTTTTTAACGCCGCGGGCTAAGGCATAAAAGCACAATTTTTTTCGATTTGAGGGAGGTATTTTTGGTATGACTTACAGTCTAGGTACCAACGCCACTGAAGCCACTCGAACCAAGCACCGCCTGAAGGACAGCTACTGCCCTTACAGCGGCATGTGCACTACCTGCCTGGATGGTTGCGTAGGCTTTTGCGAGATCGGCAAATCAGCTATCCGAGGCAAGGAAGTAATTTATCCCCAACCTTTCGGCACCACTACTTCGGCATCCCAAAAGGATTATCCGGTAGATCTTTCCCATTTCAATATCATGGGCACTGCTGTGGGAGCCCATGGCATCGCCGCCGATAGCAACCAGGCCATTTTCCCAGCGGTAAACCTGGAGACCATCATCGGCGCCGAGAACAAAATCAAGCTCCGCTTGCCCATCGTCATTGGAGCCATGGGGTCCACCAACGTGGCCGCCAACAACTGGTCACACTTAGCTGCCGGCGCCGCTCTGTCCGGAGTGCTGATTACCATCGGTGAAAACGTGGTCGGCATGGATCCTAATGCTGACATCAAGAATGGCCGCGTAGTCGAGTCGCCGGCTTTAAGAAGTAGGGTCAAGGCCTTCCAGGATTGGTACCGGGGCTATGGCGCCATCGCCGTCCAGGCCAACGTTGAAGATACCAACCTGGGCGTGCAGGAGTATGCCCTGGAGAAGTTGGGCGTGGAAGCAGTAGAGATCAAGTGGGGTCAGGGGGCCAAGGACATCGGCGGCGAGGTCAAGCTGGACACCCTGGAGCGAGCCTTGCAGCTTAAGAGCCGGGGCTATGTAGTCCTGCCCGACCCTGAAGATCCAAGGGTGCAAGAGGATTATCGCCATGGGGCTTTTAAGGAGTTTGAACGCCATTCCCGCATTGGCATGGTAACTGAAGAGTCCTTCCATCAACGAGTGGACGAGCTCCGCCGGGCCGGAGCCAAGTACATTTTCCTGAAAACCGGCGCTTACCGCCCTGCTGATCTGGCTCGGGCGGTGAAGTTTTCCTCCGACGCTAAGCTGGACCTCCTGGTGGTGGACGGTGCCGGCGGCGGTACCGGTATGAGCCCCTGGCGGATGATGAACGAATGGGGCATTCCCACCGTCTACATCGAAGCCCTGTTGGTTCGGTACCTGGAGCGGCTGGCAGCCAAGGGAGCCTTTATTCCCAGCGTGGCCATCGCCGGCGGCTTTACCTTAGAGGATCATGTGTTTAAGGGGCTGGCCCTAGGTGCCCCCTATGTCAAAGCGGTGGAGATGGCCCGGGCCCCGCTGACTGCGGCCATGGTCGGAAAGCTGGTGGGCGAGCGCATCAAGGAGGGCAAAGTGCCGGCTGAATACCAGCGCTACGGTTCCGAGCTCGACCAAGTCATGGTACTGGCCTCGGAAGTCAAGGAGCTGGTGGGAGATCGCTTCGCAGAATTGCCGGCCGGAGCCATCGGCGTTTACACCTACTTCGAAAGGATCGCCCAAGGGTTGCGGCAGTTTATGTGCGGCGCCCGCAAGTTCCGGACCGATCTCATCAGCCGGGATGACCTTGCTGCTCTAACTCCTGAGGCCGCTGCCATAACCGGTATCAAGTACATCATGGACCTGGACCAGGAAGAGGTAGACGCCATCTTGGGTTAAGACTAAGGTCTAGGCCTGCCAGGGGATGGGCTAGATTGCAGTCGAAGCTTTGGCTTTTGGGCCCAGCGCTAAATCGGTTTACTGGTTTAGCGCCGGGCCCATTACATCCAAGCCACCAACCTCAGCTGACAATCCACCAGCCACGGCTGCCATACCCGGGGCGGCTGACACGTCTAGGCGCGCTTGCCCCGGCACCCAACCAGTCACCAGGTATAGGAATGAAAACCGCCCAAGGGGTCAAGCCAGGAGAACAGTCCAATAGCGGCCCCTTCCACCTAAGCGCCCGGCATGGCTGACGCGCCTTCGGCGGGCGGTGGCAGGCTGGGTAAAGGGGGGTTGGCGGGCAAGGTTATATGCTATAATTAGTCCGGTTTAGATCCGAGCAAGAAATCTGGGCAACAGGTAGGTGCGGGGCAATGGCCAAACTAACTAGCGATGATGTGCGAACCCTGGTAAAGGATTTAAACGTCCGCTTCATTCGTTTGCAGTTCACCGACATTTTTGGCGTGTTAAAGAACGTTTCCATTTCCAACGCTCAGTTGGACAAGGCTTTGGACGGGGAGTTAATGTTCGATGGTTCGTCCATCGAGGGCTTCGTCCGCATTGAGGAGTCGGACATGTACCTTCGGCCCGATCCCTCCACCTTTCTCATTCTCCCCTGGCATAACGGCAGCGAGGGCGCGGTAGCTAGGCTGATCTGCGATGTTTATAATCCCGATGGCACCCCCTTCAGTGGCTGCCCCCGGTGCAACCTCAAGCGCATTCTGGCCCAGGCCGAAGCCATGGGGTTTAGCATGAACGTGGGCCCTGAGGCTGAGTTTTTCCTGTTCCATACTGATGAGGACGGCAAACCTACCTTGCACACCCACGATCAAGCCGGCTACTTTGACCTAGCTCCGGTGGACCGAGGGGAAAACGCTCGTCGAGACATGGTCTTGGCTTTGGAAGAGCTAGGTTTTGAGGTAGAGGCTTCCCATCATGAGGTAGCCCCTGGACAGCATGAAATCGACTTCAAGTACTCCGATGCTCTGGATACGGCTGACAAAATTGCCACCTTTCGCTTTGTGGTCCGCTCCATCGCCCAAAGGCACGGGCTCCACGCCACCTTTATGCCCAAGCCCATCATTGGCATACCTGGCTCCGGCATGCACTTAAATCAGTCCTTGATGCGCGATGGGGAGAATGCTTTCTACGATCCCAACGGTGAATACCAGCTCAGCCAGGTAGCCATGAACTATATCGCCGGCCTTATGGAACATGCCCCGGCGGTTACCGCCATCACCAACCCAACCGTCAACTCATACAAACGACTGGTTTCCGGTTTCGAGGCTCCAGTTTATATTGCTTGGTCGCACCGCAACCGCAGCCCCTTGATCCGTATCCCTGCCAAGCGGGGAATGTCCACCCGGATCGAGTTTAGGAGTCCGGATCCGTCTTGCAACCCTTATCTGGCCCTGGCAGTATGCCTAGCCGCGGGAATCGATGGCATCAAGCGCGGCCTTACCCCGCCTCCCCCCTGCGATCGCAACATCTTCGATATGTCCGAGGAAGAGTTGCGGAAAAACGGCATCCAAGTGCTGCCTACCAGTTTAGAAGAGGCAGTTAAGGCCTTAGAACGCGATGAGGTAATTCAACAGGCCCTGGGAGAGCACATCTTCAGACGTTTCGTCGAAGCCAAGAAGATCGAGTGGGACCGCTACCGGATCCAGGTCCACCCCTGGGAAATCGAGGAGTATCTAACCAAGTTCTAACTAGTGGGCAAGCTGGGGCTAGCGCCCCCAACCAAGCGGAAAGGCGACCTGACAAGGTCGCCCGCCCTTTCCTCAGCCCGGCGACCTCAAATCCCCATCAAGCCGGAGCATGCAAGTTTTTTCTAGCCTGCCAAGCTCCGGCTCGCTCCATGACCTTCACGGGCCAAACTACCCAAACTACCGATGATTTCCCTCCAGCTCTGGGCTGGCTTACACTCCGTAACCCTCCGCGGAGCTACCTAGCGCTCGAGCCTCCCTGAAGTCCCGCGCTCCCAGATTCTTAGTTTTTGCGGGCTTCGTGATGCCGCCTGGGCGGCATGGGGATCGGACTTCTCCCCATCGAGATCTTGACACCAAGCGAACAGCCAGGTTATGATGAATTAAACAATTGATTAATCGTTTGAGGTGATTATCCTTGCCATCGGATCAGGAGGAGCGCGATCGTAACAACCGCCCCGGCTACCTCAATGGCGACGTCTGTGACACTTTTTGCCCTTCCAGCCAGCTGGAACATTTGAAGGGCCTGGTACTGGAAGTGGCCGGCCTTTCGGAGATCTTTAAGGTCTTAGGCGACGAAACCAGAACCAAGATCCTCTATCTTTTGGCTCACCAGGAACTTTGCGTCTGCGATTTGGCCACCCTTCTCAATACTAGCCTGCCCGCCATCTCCCACCACCTGCGCCTCCTTAAGGCCATGCGCCTGGTCAAGTACCGCCGGGAAGGAAAGATGGTCTATTATTCCTTAGATGATGACCACATCCTCAACCTGATCCGCGAGGCGCAAGCCCACTTTGCTGAGGAGAGGTGAACAGGTCTATGGCCAAATTAGTAATCGCAGGCTTGCTTTTGGCCGTGGGTTTCATCTTTAACCAGGAGCTACACCAGACTCCATACGCTTGGGCCGAATATGTGGTCCTTCTCTCCTCCTACCTCCTGACAGGTTGGCCGGTGCTGGCCAGAGCAGCCCGCAACCTGCTCCGGGGACAGGTCTTTGACGAAAACTTATTGATGACTGTTGCCACTATCGGGGCCATTGCCATTCACCAGCTGCCGGAGGCAGCAGCAGTGATGCTCTTTTATGCGGTGGGGGAGCATTTCCAGGACCAGGCCGTGGACCGTTCCCGCCGCTCCATCACTGCTCTACTGGATGTCCGGCCCACGTACGCAAACCTGAAAGGCAACGGGGAGACTAAAAGGGTCCGGCCGGAAGAAGTAGAAGTGGGTCAAGCCATCATAATCAAGCCCGGGGAAAGGGCACCCTTGGATGGGGTAATAGAGGAGGGGGCCTCCTGGGTGGATACTTCCGCCTTGACCGGGGAGCCAGTGCCCCGAGAGGTAGCCGAGGGGAGCGAGATCTTGGCCGGAACCGTCAACGGCGCTGGCCTTCTCACCGTGAGAGTAACCAAGCCTTTCAACCAGTCCTCGGTAGCTCGCATCCTGGAGCTGGTGGAGAGCGCTGCCGAGCGCAAGGCCCCTACCGAGAAGTTCATAACCGCCTTTTCCCGTTATTACACTCCAGCTGTGGTCATGGGAGCCTTGGCCTTGGCCATCATTCCGCCCCTAGTAATTCCTGAAGCCACTTTCGCCACCTGGATTTACCGGGCCTTGGTGCTTTTAGTAATCGCCTGCCCGTGCGCGCTGGTGATTTCCATCCCCCTCAGCTATTTCGGCGGCATCGGCGCCGCTTCCCGCCAAGGCATCCTAGTCAAAGGCGCCAACTTTTTGGACGCCTTGACTAGCTTGCACACAGTAGTTTTTGACAAGACCGGCACCTTGACCAAGGGGAGCTTTGAGGTTACTGATATGGTCCCGTACAACGGGTTTCAAGCTGGCGAGCTCTTGGCGGCGGCCGCGGCCGCTGAAGTCCATTCCAGCCACCCAGTGGCCCAATCCATTTGCCTGGCTCACGGAGAGAGAATTGGCGCCGAGAGGGTAAGCCAATACCAAGAGATACCGGGCCACGGCATTAGCGCCCTGGTGGACGGCAAAAGGGTGTTGGCCGGAAATGACCGGCTGATGCATCGGGAGGATATTGCCCATGACATATGCAATTTGGGAGGTACCGGAGTACATGTAGCCATTGACGGCACCTTTGCGGGCTACATTGTCATTTCCGACCAGGTAAAGCCAGGAGCAGCTCAGGTCCTGGACCGGCTCCGGGAGCTGGGCATAAAGCAAGTGGTCATGCTGACCGGCGATGGGGAGACAGCAGCCCGCCAGGTAGCCAGTGAGCTAGGCGTGGATCGCTACTTCGCTGAACTTTTGCCTGAGGACAAGGTATCCAAGCTGGAGGAGTTACAAGCTGCCCTCCCCGATCGCCGCCGGCATAAGCTGGCCTTCGTGGGCGATGGCATCAATGATGCCCCGGTGATTACCCGAGCTGATGTGGGGATAGCCATGGGCAGCCTGGGAAGCGACGCCGCCATCGAGGCCGCCGATGTGGTTCTCATGGAAGATGATCTTTTTAAGCTGCCAGTTGCGGTGGAAATCGCCCGGCGAACCGCCGGCATCGTCAAACAAAACCTGGCCCTAGCCTTAGGGATCAAGGCTTTCTTCCTAGGCCTAGGCGCCTTGGGGGTGGCCACCATCTGGGAGGCGGTTTTTGCCGATGTGGGGGTAGCTTTGCTGGCGGTACTTAACGCCATGCGAACCCTGAGGTGGCCAGCCGCCCACCCCAGCCAACCCGCCTAAGTCCCAGCACTCAACCCACCAATCTATCCAACAAGTACCACCTGGTCAGGCGAGATTGAACAGGTAGACTGACGAAGAAACGATTAACCCGCCAGCAGCAATGCCCACAAAGAAGGCAAAGGTGGCAATATAGAGCCCCCAACTGAAGGGGTTGCGCATGTGGGTAACGATGAGGCCGGCTTTCAGCTGATATCCCCAGGCCAACAGGCTTAGCGCCAGTAGCGCCAGAGCTACATAGGATGCCAGGTTATGTTTTTTCATGGGCCCAATCCTCTCCCCCCAAACCAGATGCTTCCGAAACATTCCCCATGCCGAGGCGCTGTCGCGGCTCCAAATGGCCTCACCAGCGATCCGTATGGCTCCCCCTCGCCCTTCGGCGCCCAGCACTCAACTCTCCAGTCCAGGCCTGGTGGCAAAGCCCATGCGCCAGCTATCTACAAGGCCAGACCACTGCGGTGGTTTGAGTGCTGGGCGGCCAATCGGACGTTCATGTCCGTGGCCGGATCCCCCAGACTCAACTATTGGTCATTGCACCTTGGCAGAATCTTGGCTGCCTGAGCAGTGCCCGAGCAATGTGAACTCCGCACCTACGTCCCCGAATTCAGGGCTGGACGACGCCGGCCAGCCTCAAGGTAGAAGACCTTGGGGCTGGTCCCCAATTCCTCCTTCAGCCGCACCGGCACCTCCTCCCGCACCAAACGGCTAACTTCGGAGTCAGGCTGGTCCAGGTCGCCAAAGGTACGAGCTTGCGCCGGGCAGGCCTGAACGCAGATGGGCAGCTGGCCGCGGTCGGTATACTGAACGCAAAAAGTACACTTTTCCACCACCCCGCGGGGGCGATCGGGCAAATAGACTAAGCGCCCTTCCCCATCTCGGTGCTGAAAGGGGTATCCGTAATCGTAACCAGGCATATATCCAGCCCTGGCCTTAGCCCTTCTGGGATCTTCCCAGTTGAATTGCCTGACTCCATAGGGACAGGCGGCCATACAGTACCGACAACCGATGCAGCGCTCAAAATCGACTAGCACCCGACCCCGGCTGTCAATATAAGTAGCTCCCACCGGGCATACCTTGGCGCAAGGCGCGTTTTCGCACATCTGGCAGGAGACCGGCAAAAAAGACATCCCTATCCCCCCAGCGTTGGGATGGGCACTCTGGTGGTAGCGGCTGCCAGGGGTAAAAACCCGGTTCCACCAGGTACCGGGAGGCTGGGAATTGTGCCCTTTGCAGACCACCATGCAGGTGCGGCAGCCGATGCAGCGGCCAAGATCAATTACCATGGCCAGCTTCACTTCTCCTCACCTACCTTCCTGACATCGCATAGGGCCTCGTTCCAAGCGGTATTAGGAGACCATATGCCAGGAATGAAGTAGACTTCATGGGTAGGCTTAATAAACGGGTAAGTAAGGGAGTTATAGGAGTCACCTTCCAGGTAGCGGCTCCACCACCCCTGCTCAAATACCACCACCTTGGGGCCCACTCCCGGGTCAAGGGCGGCGTAGCCCCGTACCCGGCCTCGGCTATTATAGATTTCCACCAAATCACCATCGCTGATGCCTTTGGCTTTAGCATCGCTGGGGTTTAAAAAAACCTTGGGCCGATAATCCTCCAGCTCGTTCAACCAAAGATCAGCCCCTTGATGCCTTGGGCCGGGTACTTGGCGGCCATCTCCCGGGTAGGACCATGGAGAAAATAGAGCCAGGGTACCCACTTGGGGCTTTGTGGAAACCACCAGCTCTTGATGTCAAACCTGATGCGGTACTGGCCGGCATAGGTGGATATGCCGGCGCCAGGCTGGCCTAGATTGCCGGTGAGCACCGGCAAAAGCGCTAAAGCCCGGCCTTTTAAATCGCCGTGGTACCACTGGTAGGCGCTAGCGCCGTAGATCACATGCAGAGGCCGGGTGGTGGCCATCTCCCGCGCCAACCGAACTAATACCTCTCGCCTCACCCCAGTTTCCCCTTCCACGTAGGCAGGGGTGTAGGTACGAAGCTTGTCCCTTAAGAGCGAGAATACCGGCTTGGCCTTGGTGCGGCTGCCGTTCTTCAGGCGGACTTCGATTTGTCCGTCCAGGATAACGTCGGCAGGCAGATCCAGCCTTTCCGGGTGGACGACCACGAGATGGCCGTTATAGGCCACAAAGGCTTCCCGGTAAGGGGGTATGCCGGAAGGTACATCTAATCCTTCGACCTCCTCGGCCCGTAGCCGCTTGCCGTTATCCAGGCGAACCAAGAGCGGCAAATCGGTAAAGCTAGTGATGAAGTCGCGGTCGCACCAATTTTCCTCGATCAACACCCGGGCCAGCCCCAAGGCCAGGGCAGCATCGGAGCCGGGCTTAAGCCGGATCCATTCATCCGCCTTGGCAGCAGTGGGGCTATAGTTGCTTTACTCGCTTACAGCCAACCGGTAACCAACTCCGGGCTCGGTAAGAATATAACGGGGGCGAGTAGGATCGGGCTCGATCTTCCGGCGCAGCTGGGCAATATAGACCCGAAGGTAATGGGTTTCGCCCTCATATTCCGGTCCCCAAATGGTGCGAAGCAGCTGGCGGTGGGTAAGCACCCGCCCGGCATGGGTAGCCAGGTTTTTCAGGATCTCGTACTCCGTGGGGGTAAGCTTTACTTCTTCTCCCTCCACCAATACTAGCCGGCGGGCCAGATCCACCGTCAGCCCGCCCAGGGTCAGCACCGGTTCATCTTCATTTTTGGCGGCGTGGCGCAGGGCTACCCGGATTCTGGCTAAGAGCTCGCCCATCCCAAAGGGCTTGGTCACATAGTCATCGGCCCCCGCATCCAAAGCCTGGATCTTGTCGCCTTCTTGTTCCCGGACCGAGAGAATAATTATGGGGGCCTGACACCACTCTCGTAACCGTTTCACTACCTCCAGGCCGTCCAGGTCGGGTAATCCTAGATCTAGAATGATCAAGTCCGGATGGAAAAAAGCAGCCTCCTGTATCCCCTGCCAGCCCGAGGCCGCTTCTGCCAGCTCGTAGCCGTAGGCGGACAGCCCCACCTTCAGCAAGCGGCGGATGGGAGGCTCGTCATCGATAATGAGAATGCGAGCGCCCTTATCGGCCACCAGCTTCACCTTCTTTCAGGGGAGGCAATTGGGCTTTCGGCTGCTGGTCTATCGGCAGGGCAAAGGTAAACACGGCCCCACCCCCGGATCTCGGTTCCGCCCAGATCCTGCCACCATGGGCCTCGACAATTCCCTTGCAGATGGAGAGGCCCAGTCCGGTACCGCTTACCCGGTGGGGCAAGTGCAGCCGGTAGAAAGGGTCAAAGATGCGCTCCTGATCGCCCTCGGGAATCCCGCAGCCCCGGTCGGCTACGCTCACCTGTAATTCTTCTCCTGCCTGGCGCACGCTGAGGGCAATCTCCGTCCCCGGCGGAGAGTATTTGCTGGCATTCTCCAGCAAATTGGTTAGCACCTGCTCGATCAGGCTGAAGTCAGCTTTGACCAAAGGAAGTTCGGGAGGGATATCCACTTCCACCGGATGGTCCTCGAGGGTTTCCTGCAGCTGGTCCAAGACTACTCCCACGATATCTTGGATGTCACACCATTCCCGGTTAAGTTTCAACATCCCGCTCTCCAAGCGCGCCTTGTCTAAGAGATTGCTCACCAGACGGTTCATGCGCCTAGCCCCATCTTTGATTGTCTGCAGCAGGGCCTCCCGGGCTTCGGACTGGTAGATTTCTCCCCCTTCCAGCAATCCGGTCACCGCCGCAGTGATGGAGGCGAGGGGTGTCCTCAAGTCATGGGAAATGGAATTGAAGAGAGCGGTACGGAGCTGCTCTGAAGCCGCAAGACACCGGGCTTGTTCAGCCTCGGCCGCCAATTGCAGCCGCAAGATTGCCATGGCCGCCAGGCTGCTAAAGGCCTCCAGCAAGCGCTGCCGCTCCGGGCTCAGGTAGCGCTTGGGATGTCCCAACCGTACCCCCAAAACTCCCAGGATCTTCTCCTGGGTTTTCATGGGTAAATACAAGCCCTCGGCTCCAGCCAAAGTTTCCGTTCCCCAGCCGGCCATCTGGCCGTGGTCAAAAACCCATTTGGCCACTGCTTGTTCATTGTGGTCCAGCCACTTCCCAGGAAGAGAAGGCGCCACTGCCCGGATGCCAAGCTGCCCGCCCTGGTCAGGCATCAGGATGACCGCTTCGCCATCGGTAGCCTCCATCACCGCCTTAGCTACTGCCCCCAATATTTCCTGAGCGTCAGTATTGGCCGCCAGTTTCTTGCTGAGGGAGTAAAGGGCGGCTAGCCGGTTCTCCCGGCGCCGGGCATTCTCGGCCTGGGTCTTTAAGCGCGTGGCCATGGTGCCAGTGATGATCGCAACCACTAAAAAAATCGCAAAGCTTAAGAAATAGCGGAGGTCAGCAATGGTAAACCTTAAAGTCGGCGGCACAAAGAAGAAATCCAGGGCCAATACTCCAAGCAGCGATGCCAGAATCGAAGGTCCCCTACCCCAGCGCACAGCGCTGATTAACACCGGCAGCAAATAGAGCAGCTCGATATTGGCCAGATCAAAAGCCGGATGCAAGACTTTGCCAAAGGCTGTAACCACTAGCACCGCCACCGCCGCTCCGGCATAGGAGCCGGGAGACGGGCCGCGCCGGTAACGCCGCTCCGGAGCCCGGGTTCTGCCCCGGGGCCTCATCTTTCCAGGAATAATGTGGACGCTGATGCCTTGGCTGCCGCTAACGATCTTCTCCACCAACGACCCTTGCCACAGCTCTTGCCAGCGAGGGTGCAAGGGCCGCCCGATGACGATCTGGGTGACGTTTTTGCGGCGGGCTAGATTCAATAGCTCTTCAGCTGGATCCTCGCCCACCAAAGTTATTACTTCCGCCCCCAGCTTTTCAGCTAAGTGCAGGTTTCGCGCCAGCTGCTCTTGCTGGGATTCGTCGCCGGGGAGGCCATCGGGCGGCTCCACGTGGACGGCCAGCCACTCGGCCTTGAGGCTGGCCGCCATGCGCCTAGCAGCCCGGATTACCTGGGCGGAGAAAGGGCTGGAGCTGACGCAGGCCATAACCCGCTCCCCAGCTGGCCAAGGGCCAGCAATACCGTGGACGCGCATATAACGGTCCAGCTGCCCCTCCACCCGTTGGGCGGTATAGCGCAGGGCCAGTTCCCGCAGGGCGTTGATGTTGCCTGGCCGGAAGAAATTCTCTAGCGCCCGTTCGGCCTCGGGGGGAACGTAGACCTTGCCCTCCCGCAAACGCTCGATCAGCTCCTCCGGCGGGATATCGATGAGCTGGACCTGGCTAGCTTCCTCCAGGAACCGATCCGGTACCGTCTCCTGCACTCGCACCCCGGTGATTTGAGCCACAATATCGTTGAGGCTCTCCAAGTGCTGGATGTTTAAGGTGGTATACACATTGATGCCCGCCGCTAAAAGCTCTTCTACATCCTGGTAGCGCCGCACATGGCGGGAGCCAGGGATGTTGGTGTGGGCTAGTTCATCCACCAAGACTAGCCGGGGCCGGCGCTGGAGAATGGCATCCAAATCCATCTCCAAAAAGATCTTGTCCCGGTATTCCAGCTTTCGAGGCGGGATGATCGGAAGGCCCTTGACCAAGGCTTCAGTCTCGGGCCGGCCGTGAGTCTCTACCCAGCCGATCACCACATCTACGCCATCGGCCAAGCGCTCATGGGCAGCCTCCAGCATGGCATAGGTCTTGCCCACCCCCGCTGCCGCCCCCAGAAAGATGGTCATCTGTCCCCGGCTCTCAGTTTGGGCCTGGGCCAACAGATCCTCTGGATCCGGGCGCTCCGCCTCTCTTTCCAACCGGCTCACTCCTTCAGGAGAGCTTATCCAGCTCCAAATTTAACCTTAGCACATTTACCCGCGGTTCTCCCAAGATGCCAAACTGGCGGCCGATAATGTTCTTTTCTACCAAAGCCCGCACTTTTTCTTCAGGAAGATTCCGGGCTCGAGCCACCCGGGGAACTTGCAGGTAAGCCGCCTCGGGGCTGATATCTGGGTCCAAGCCGCTGGCCGAGGCAGTTACCAGGTCAGCCGGCACTGGCGCCCCAGCAGGCAGGCTGTTTTCCGCCCGCACTGCCGCCAAACGCTGGGCCACGCTCGCTACCAGTTTCCCGTTGGTAGGGCCGAGGTTGGAACCTCCGGAGAAAGTAGCGTCATAGCCCGCTTTGCCCGCAGCCGAGGGTCGGCCATGAAAGTAACGGGGGTCGCTAAAGTTCTGGCCGATAAGAGCTGACCCCACTGGTTGCCCATTGCGATAGATTAAGGAGCCGGAGGCCTTTTGCGGGAAAAGCACCCGCGCCAGGCCGGTGACGGCCAGAGGATAAATGATCCCGGTCACAACCGTCATCACCACCAGCATCGAAACCGCCGTTAGCAGTCTTTTAGCCATCGAGCATCCTCCTCCTGCAGCAACCCATTTATTTCCGGTCGCCCAGCCCTCAACCGGCCGAAGATCCTGGCTCGTAGGTACTTGCTTTCCGGACCGCCTTATTAGCCCTTACCGGCAGGTTCCGGAGTTGAAAGCTGGGTTGGTCCTCGCGTCGCTAAGGCGGCTTATCCGCCCGGCTTAATATCGCTTCCGGACCAGCCCCTAGCATCCCGTACGTGCTTTTTTCCTGTCTGGTTGTGCGGCTGGCCGCAAGGGCACTCCTTTGACCGCCCATTTATTTCCGGGTGCCCAAGCTAGGCAAGGCCCAGGGCGTGGACGACCAAGTCGATCAGCTTAATGCCCACAAACGGCACCACCAGGCCACCCAAACCATAGACCAGGAGGTTGCGGCGGAGAATGACGTTGGCCCCCAAAGGCCGGTACGCCACCCCGCGCAGGGCCAAGGGCACCAGAGCAATGATGATCAAGGCATTAAAGATCACCGCCGAAAGCACCGCGCTCTGGGGGGTAGCCAATCGCATGATATTTAGCGCCTGAAGCTGCGGGTAGGTGACCGTGAACAGAGCCGGGATGATGGCAAAGTATTTGGCTACATCATTGGCAATGCTGAAGGTGGTAAGCGAGCCGCGGGTCATTAAAAGCTGCTTGCCGATCTCCACCACCTCTATCAGCTTGGTGGGATTGGAATCCAGATCCACCATGTTGCCGGCCTCCTTGGCGGCCTGGGTACCGCTATTCATGGCCACGCCCACATCGGCCTGGGCCAGGGCCGGGGCATCGTTGGTGCCGTCACCGGTCATGGCCACCAGGTGACCTTTAGCCTGATAATCGCGGATAAGCTTTAGTTTGGCTTCGGGGGTGGCTTCAGCCAAAAAATCGTCCACCCCGGCCTCGGCAGCAATAGCGGCCGCCGTCAGCGGGTTATCCCCGGTGATCATTACCGTCTTTATGCCCATGCGGCGCAGCTCGGCAAAGCGCTCCTTGATGCCGCCTTTGATTATGTCCTTGAGGTAAATGGTCCCCAGCACCCGGGCACCCTCGGCTACCACCAGGGGAGTGCCACCTTCCTTGGCCACCTTCTCTACCGTGTCCTTGACCTGTGCCGGCAGGGAACCGCCCTTTTCCCCTACGTAGGCGGAAATAGCATCGGCAGCTCCCTTGCGAATCTCCCTCCCCTCCAAGTTAACGCCGCTCATGCGGGTATGGGCGCTGAAGGGGACAAACGAAGCTTTTAGGCTGGCCAAATCCCGCTCCCGCAGCTGAAATTGCTTCTTGGCCAACACCACGATGCTGCGCCCTTCCGGAGTCTCATCCGCCAGGGAAGCCAGCTGAGCAGCATCAGCCAGCTGCTCCTCGCTTACCCCGGGGGCCGGAAGGAAAGCAGTAGCCATGCGGTTGCCCAAGGTTATGGTGCCCGTCTTGTCCAGGAGCAGGACGTCCACATCGCCAGCTGCTTCCACCGCCCGACCCGACATGGCGAGGACGTTGCGCTTGAGCAGGCGGTCCATGCCGGCGATGCCGATGGCGGAGAGCAGCCCGCCAATGGTGGTGGGGATCAGGCATACCAATAGAGCAATCAAGATGGGCACCGGAGCTGGGGCGCCAGAATACATGGCAAAGGGCTCCAGGGTTGCCACCGCTAGAAGAAAGACGATAGTCAACCCCACCAGCAAGATGGTCAGGGCGATTTCGTTGGGCGTCTTTTGCCGCCGCGCTCCTTCCACCAGGCTGATCATCCGATCCAGAAAGGTCTCGCCCGGGTTAGCAGTTATTTGCACCTTAATCCAGTCGGAGAGGACGCGGGTACCCCCAGTCACAGCGCTGCGATCGCTACCCGACTCCCGGATGACCGGCGCCGACTCGCCGGTGACCGCGCTCTCATCTACGGAGGCGATACCTTCGATCACCTCACCATCGCCAGGAATTATATCTCCCGCCTCCACCAAGACCACATCGCCTTTGCGCAGCCCAGAAGCTGGCAGCAGCTGCACTTGACCGCCCACCAATTTCTTGGCCACGGTCTCGCTGCGGGTGCGGCGCAGGGATTCGGCCTGGGCTTTACCCCGCCCCTCCGCCAAAGCTTCGGCAAAGTTGGCAAAGAGAACGGTTATCCATAGCCACAGGGCCAGTTGCAGATTGAGGGCTATCGCCGTCCCTCCGCCCCCAAGCAGATCTCGCAGGGTGTAAAGGGTAGTGAGCAAGGCACCGATGGCGACCACGAACATCACCGGGTTGCGCACCTGCACCCGAGGATCTAGTTTGCGAAAGGCATCCTTAATGGCCGGGATGACCAGGGCTCGGTTAAAGCTACCCCGCGATCCAGCCAGCCGGTTAGAAACGTTGTCTAATTTCGGCATCAGAGCTTTCCTCCCCAACTCTTAAAAGGTCTTGCCGGCCAGCATCAGCAAGTGCTCCACCACCGGCCCCAGGGCCAGAGCTGGGAAGAAGGTCAAGGCACCCACCACCAGCACCACCACCGCCAACAGGCCAGCGAACAGCCAGCTGGTAGTCTGGAAGGTGCCCGGGCCCGGCGGCACCGTCTTCTTGCCAGCCATGCTCCCAGCAATGGCCAAGACCGGCAAGATAACCCCAAAACGGCCAATCAGCATGGCCAGGCCGATGGCCAGGTTATAGAAGGGAGTGTTGGCGTTTAGACCAGCAAAGGCGCTGCCGTTGTTGCCCGTACCTGAGGAAAAGGCGTAGAGGATCTCGCTCAAACCGTGCGGTCCGGGATTGGCGATGGAGGAGGTGCCAGCAGTAGTAGCCGCCGCCAGGCCGCTGCCCAGCAATATGCTGGCGGCCGGGATGAGGACTGCCAGGGTAGCCATCTTCATCTCCCGGGACTCGATTTTCTTCCCCAGGTACTCGGGGGTTCGCCCCACCATTAGGCCGACGATGAACACGGTGAGAATTACAAAAGCCACCATGCCGTAAAGGCCGGCGCCGACGCCGCCCAGGACTACCTCGCCCAGCATCATCTGCAGCAAAGGAATGAGGCCGCCCAGGGGCGTGAGGCTATCGTGCATGGCATTGACCGCGCCACAAGAAGCGGCGGTGGTCACGGTGGCAAAGAGAGCAGAGTTGGCGACGCCGAAGCGAACTTCCTTTCCTTCCATGGCGGTAGGGCCACTGAGCCCCAGGGAAGCCAGCTGAGGATTGCCATAATGTTCAGCCCCGTAGACCACCCCCAAGTCCAGGACAAAGAGCAGCAGCATGGCGGCCAGGATCACCGTACCCTGACGGCGATTGCCCACCATCAGGCCGTAAGTAATCGTCAGCCCAGTGGGGATAACCAGGATGGCCAGCATCTCCAAAAGATTGGTCAAGGGGGTCGGGTTCTCAAAGGGGTGGCTGGAGTTGGCATTGAAGAAGCCACCGCCGTTGGTACCCAGCTCCTTGATGGCCTCCTGGGAAGCTACCGGCCCTAGAGCCAGGGTTTGTCGTCCACCCTCCAAGGTGGTCACCGTCAGGTAGTGGCTCAGATTCTGGATTACCCCCTGGGAAACCAGCACCAACGCTAGTACCAGGGAGAGGGGTAATAGCACCCGCACCGTGGCCCGGGTCAAGTCCACCCAGAAGTTGCCAATGGTGGCCGCCGTCCTTCGGGCCAGGCCGCGGGTCAGGGCGATAGCCACGGCCATGCCGGTAGCGGCAGAAAGGAAGTTCTGCACCGTCAGCCCTGCCATTTGGGTAAGATAGCTCATGGTGCTTTCGCCGGCATAGGCCTGCCAGTTGGTGTTGGTCATAAAGCTGGCCGCGGTGTTAAAGGCCAGGTCCGGGGGCACGGGACCAAACTGTTGGGGATTAAAGGGCAACCACCCTTGAAAGCGCTGCAGCAAATAGAGGGACGCCATGCCCAGAAAATTGAAGAGCAGTAACGCGACTGCATACTCACGCCAGTTCATTTCCCGTGAGGAATCTACCCTGGTAAGGCGGTAGATAAGGTTTTCCAAAGGCTTTAGCACCGGGTCGAGCCAGGTCCTTTCGCCGGTGAAGACCCGAGCCATGTACCGCCCCAAAGGTACAGCCAGGAGCAATAACAGCACCAAGAACAAAAGCATCTGCAAGATATCTGCATTGATGGCCGCCATCAGTCACTCCACCTTAAAGCTCCTCAGCTTTCATCAGAGCATAGACTAAATATGCCAGTAAGAACAGGATGACCAGGCCACCGAGAATGATGTCCAGCATCAAGAATTCGCCTCCTTGTTGGTGCCCGGGGCCTCCGAATCATTCCCATGCCAGTGCCAGTTCGCCGGCCCGGTCATGGATGGGTTGGAGGCACCGCTACCCGTAGTTGGGTGGCCACTGTTTCCTGGTCGGGCTTATTTTACCCGCTTTGGCAGTCAATTAGGTGTCAGCAGATCCCGGTGGGATGTAAAGAAAAGATCAAGATTGAGGGGAAGCTAGGAAGGTGAAGCTGGATGGAGGGTGAGAAGCTCGGCAAGCCCAAAACATCCAGAAAGAGCAGCCGTGGCCGCAGGCCCAGGGCACTAACCCGGACTTGGCCCTACTTGATCAACAGCTGGATCTTGGCCTGCACCTCCGCCATTACCTCTGCCGGTACTCTCCAGGCAAACTCTCCCTTCCGCGCCCGCCAGTCGAGGCTTTTTATCTGGTCGGAAAGGACTACTCCCGAAACTGGCGAACCTTCAGGCAGCGCTACCTCGAAGGGATAGCCCTTAGCTCTGGTGGTGATGGGGCAGAAAAGGGCCAGCCCCACCTTGCCGTTGTATGCTTTTGGGGAGATAACCAACGCGGGGCGACTTCCGGTCTGCTCATGTCCCGCCTGGGGATCAAATTGGAGCCACACCACGTCCCCGCGCTCGGGGACATAGGCTTTCTCTTTTCTCACCATGCTTCCCGACCAACCCGGGGCCCGGTATCCACTTCAGTGTGGATGTTTTCTGGCGTAACTTTAGCCAGCATCTGCTCAAGGCTGTACCGCTTCCGGCGGATGATGATGGCATCTTCGCCAAGCTCGAAGTCAACCGGCGTACCCTCTGTAATTCCAATTTTCTGGGCCAGCGGCGAAGGGATACGGACCCCCAAGCTGTTGCCCCACTTCTGTACCCGTGGCTGCATAGCTAAAAGTACCCCCTCTTTTTCTGGTTTATACATAGTATATACTTACCGCCTTGGGAATACAACGATTAAACGGCGTACGGCTGAATCTTGACAGGGCGAAAGTTTTTGAGTAGTATAATCTATACCTGAGGGTATTAGGCCCGGGGGCATGCGGTGGTGGTGGAACAGGCAGACACGCTACTTTGAGGGGGTAGTGCCCATTTCGGGCGTGCGAGTTCAAATCTCGCCCACCGCACCAGGAACATAAGCCTCATTGATCACAGTGTACGAAAGCTATTTCTTGTAAACGTCTCCCCGTGGACCGATGGTGACAATATCAATAATCCTTCCACGCAATCAACACCATAGGCTATGCGCAGGTGAGAAAATAGCGATAATCGCCATCAGACCCTTCTAGAGCCTTGATGCGAGGACCTCCGATCGGGCTTTGACGAATGGCTTCTATGGCAGCTGCGATGCGCTTCTGCGTGCTCCGATCGGTACGCCGTAAGTAGTTTTCAGCCCGGCGAGATAGCCTGACTTTAAAGATCGAGGTCTCATTTGAGCTCATCCCAGTCTACCCATTCCCCCCGAGCTGTTTCTGCCTTCCCAGCTTCAATATGGGCAGCTTCCTCCGAAGTCAGTTCCTCCTCTAATTCCCGGGCATAATCAAGTAGGAGTTTTAGGTGGTCGCCAGCAAAACCACGCTAGAGCACGCCCAGGAGCAGCTCGCGGGCGATCTTGGCGGCGAGAAGGGCGGTGCGCTGGCTGGGGTCCCAGGCCGGAGCCACCTCCACGATGTCAGCCCCCACAACTTTGAGCCCGGCCAGGATCCTTATGGCCTGCAAGAGCTCCTCTGCGGTTACCCCCTCCGGTTCCGGGCTGCCGGTCCCCGGGGCATAGGCCGGGTCCACCACATCAATATCCACGGTAAGGTATATGGGCCGGTCGACCAGCTGGGGTTTAATCTGCGCCAATGGGGCTAGCAGCTGGTAAGGATAGAAGTTAGTGTGCTGGCCACCCCATTGCCACTCTTCCCTAACCCCAGATCGGATTCCCAACTGGAACAAGTTTTTTGCCCCCACCTTTGTGGCCACCCCATACATGACGGTGGCATGGGAGAGGGCTTGCCCCAAGTACTCGGGCCTTAAGTCAGCGTGGGCGTCCATCTGCACTACCGCAAGATTAGGGTAAGCGGAAAACATGGCCTCTACTGCCGGCAAGGTAACCAGATGCTCGCCCCCTAAAAGGAGCGGCTTCTTTCCTGCCGCCACTACTTCATGAATTAGCTCCTCCACCTGCCTCAGGCTCTGCTCCGGATCCGCCCCTACGAGCTCTAAATCCCCAGCATCAAAAAATTGTACTTCCTCCAAATCCCGGTCGAACTTGGAGCTATAGGTTTCCAGGCAGGCGGAAGCCAAGCGAATAGCTGTAGGCCCTTCTCGGGCGCCGGGGCGGAAGCTGGCAGTAACATCCAAGGGCGCTCCCGCCATCACTATCCGGGCCCGGCTCAGATCCTCGCCGCTGGCTAAAAAGCGACAATTGGGCTTGATCCGCTCAAGCAAACTAGGCACTCCTTTGCAAGGGCATTAGTTTCAACTGACGCGTTAGTTCTCCGCTCCGTAAGCTTGTGCAGAGCAGCTTGGCGCACTGTCGCTTCGCGACCAACGTGCTGGCGCCGCTCACTCGGCTTTTCATTACCTGGTCATGCTGCCTGGCCAGCTAAGCCTTGCCCAAGAGCTTGTTTACAAAGGGTGGTAAGACAAAGGCTGCCTGGTGCATCTGGGGCGAATAATACTTAGTTTCCAAAGGAGGGATGGTCTCTGGCTGCACTGCCACCGGATCGTAGCGCTTGCTTCCCAAGGTGAAGGTCCATAAACCCCCAGGGTAAGTAGGAATGGTAGCCAGATATACCCTGGCGATGGGGAACAAGCTCTGCATATCCTGATAAGCTTTGAGCACCAAGTCCTTATTGAAAAAAGGGGATTCGGTTTGGGCCACCATGATCCCATCTTCCCGCAAGGCCGCATGCACCTGGGCATAGAATTCCCGGGTAAATAGTCCTACCGCCGGACCTACCGGATCGGGAGCATCTACCACCACCACGTCATAGTAATCGCGCTTCTCCTGCACATACTTGATGCCGTCACCGATGATCAAGTTGAGCTTCGGGCAATCAAAGCCGCTTCCAATTTCAGGCAGGAACTCTTTGGCCGCCTCCACCACTGCTCCGTCGATCTCCACCATGGTCACTTCGCGGGTGCGCGGGTGGCGTACGCACTCCCGGGCGCTGCCTCCATCTCCTCCGCCGATGATCAAGACCCGCTCGGGGTTAGGATGGGTGTTTAGGGGCACTAGAGTGATCATCTCATGGTATACAAATTCATCACCCACTGTGGTCTGGATTACTCCGTCCAGGGTCAGCATCTTGCCTAGCGCTTCCGTTTCCAGCACGGCCAGCTCTTGGTAGGGAGTACGTTGGTGATGGAGGACCCTCCGGGCCCGCAAAGAAATAGCTAACTCCGGCGTCTGCAGCTCGGTAAACCATAATCCCTTCAAGTGCAACTCTCCTCTTAGCAGTTTTCGTGTTCATCGGTAATTATAGCAGAAACTATGGTTAATAAACTTCCAGCCAAAATTGCCGAGAGTTACAGGAGATTAGCTAATGTTGGCGAACATTCCCATTGTTGGATTTTCGGCGTGTACCTGTCGGGATTCACCCCACCGGTGGGGAGAAGGGAGATGAGACGTAGGTAGGAGAGTTGGGGAGTAAGTAGAGCCAGGCGGTGGAACTTGAAGTATTAACCTGGCATGAAGGAGGAGGAGGGTCTAGTTTGCGTAAGCTTAAGGCATTGAGTATGGTAGTCTTGATTGCGCTGCTTGCCAGCGTAGCCCTTTCTGGGTGTGGCGGCGGGAAAGCTGCTCAACAAGAAATGCCCAAAGTGGTAATGGTCGCCGATGATACCGAGCGGGCCAAGCAACTTTGCCAAGCCTTGCAGGGAATGTTTCTTGACAACCTGGGCATCCAGGTCGAGATCCAATCAGTCGACTTCAAGACTCGCCTGGAAAAAATGCGCAATAAAGATTTCTCCATGGTGTTTGCCGGGTGGGGGGCCGACTACGACGACCCGGCCACTTTCCTTGACCTCTGGGTCACTGGCGGAGACTTCAACGACTGCTATTGGTCCAACCCCAAATACGATGAGCTGATTAACAAGGCTAAAGCTAGCTCCGATCAAAAGGAGCGCATGCAGGCACTGGCGGAAGCCGAAAAGATTCTTCTTCAGGAATTGCCCATTGCCCCGGTCTACTGGCGAGCCTGGCCCTTCGTCGACAAGCCTTGGGTTAAGGGCATCGTCCGCAAAGCCGTGGGCGCCGAATTTGACTTCAAGTGGGCCTACACCGAAGGCCGCCCCGGCAAGGAAAATGAGCTTTACTGGAACCTAGGAGAAGAGCCACCCAGCCTCGATGCTCAAAAATCCACCGACGTAGTTTCCTTCGACATTTTGAATGCTGTCCTTGAGGGCTTAGTTCGCCCCGATCCCAATGGGGAGATCAAAAAAGGCTCCGGCCTAGCCCTAGACTGGACCGTATCCCCCGACGGCAAGGTCTATACTTTTACCCTCCGGGATGCCAAATGGAGCGACGGCAAGCCAATTACAGCAGAAGACTTCGAGTACTCCTGGAAGCGGGCTCTGGATCCTAGAACCGGGTCGCAATACGCTTACCAGCTGTATTACCTCAAAGGCGGTCAAGCTCTAAACACCATCGAGCTCCCCGACCCCAACAAGGATAAGGCCGGCTACGATCAAGCCGTAAAGAAGATCGAGGAAGCCATGGCCAACGTAGGAGTCAAAGCTAAGGATGCCAAGACCTTAGAAGTTACCTTGGAGCAACCCACTCCCTTCTTCCTGTGGCTAACCAGCTTCCCCACTTACCTACCTCAGCCCAAGCACTTGGTGGAAAAATACGGCGATAAGTACGCCTCTGAGGCCAACCTCATGGCCGCCAGTGGGCCTTTCATGGTCCAATCCTGGAAGCACAAATCAGAAATCACCTTAGTGAAAAACCCCAATTACTGGGATGCTGCTACCGTTAAGCTCACCAAGATCCATATGGATATGATCAAGGACATCAACACTCCGCTCAACATGTTTGAGAAAAACGAGCTTGACTTCCTCTACCGGGTACCAGGGCAATTCATCGATCAGTATAAAGACAAAGGCCTAAAGACCATCTCCGAAGCTACCTGCTGGTACCTGGAGTTCAACTGCCAAGATCCACTGTTTAAGAACGCCAAGATCCGCCAAGCCTTTGCCCTAGCCGTAGATCGCGAGTCCTTCGTTAAAAACGTAACCAAAGACGGCTCCTGGCCGGCCACCGCTTACACGCCGCCAGTGATTCATTCCGGACCCAACGAAAGCTTCCAGAAGACTTACGTCAAGGATGTCCTGCCGGTGAAAGCGGATCCGGAAAAAGCCAAGAAACTTCTAGAAGAAGGGTTGAAAGAGCTAGGCTACAAGATGCCCAAGGCGTAAGATGGGTGGGGCTAGGCCTTTGAGCCCTTAGGGCTCAAAGGCCTAGCCCCAATTGCCTTGCCCCCGATACCAAACCAACTTCCGAGCCAGGTGATCTACATTGGGTCGTTACATCTTGAGGCGCTTGTCGTTCATGTTAATTGCCCTTTGGGCCATAGTTACCATTACCTTTTTCATTATGCACGCCATACCCGGCGACCCTTTTCTCAATCCCCGGGTCCCTGAGCACATCCGCCAGGCCATGCTCAACCTGTACGGGCTCAACAAGCCCCTGTGGGAGCAATACTTCATCTACATTGCCAATTTGCTGCGGGGCGATCTGGGAACTTCACTGGTGGACCTCAACCGCACCGTTACCAGCATGATCGCTACTGGTTTTCCAGTGTCAGCTGCCTTGGGATTGGAGGCGCTCCTCTTTGCTGTAACCACTGGTCTAGCCCTAGGTATAATCGCCTCCCTCTACCACAACCGCACTTGGGATTATGTGGCTATGATCATTGCCCTCATCGGGATTTCCGTGCCCAACTTTGTAGTTGCCACCGTACTCCAGTATGTAGTAAGCGTGAAGTGGGGCATTCTTCCGGTATCCCGATGGGGAGACTTCCAGCACAGCATTCTTCCCGCCTTTGCCCTAGGTCTATCCACCCTGGCTCTCATGGCTAGGATGATGCGAACCAGCATGTTGGATGTGCTCAATCAAGACTACATTCGTACCGCCAAGTCCAAGGGCCTGCCCACCGGCCAGGTGATCTGGAGGCACGCTGTCCGCAATGCCCTTTTGCCCATCGTCACCATCTTGGGACCGCTGGTTGCCACCATCGTTACCGGTACCTTCGTTATCGAGCAGATTTTTGGTATTCCTGGGCTAGGGTCCTATTATGTGGCCAGCATTTACAATCGCGATTACCCCCTCATCCTGGGTACCACCATTTTCTACGCGGTTATCCTGCTGTTGATGAACTTCTTGGTGGATATAGCGTACGGCCTGATCGATCCGCGCATCCGCCTGGTAAGGGAGAGAGATTAGATGCTTGACGCTAGCCTGTTTCGACCAGTACGCTTACCGGAGCTAGAAAGCGAGGCCCTGCACCGCCCTCCCATCTCCTATTGGCGGGATGCTTGGCACCGCTTTTCTCAAAATCGACTGGCCCTGACCGGGATGGGCATTATCATTGCCATGGTGCTGGTAGCCTTGGTCATCGGTCCTCTGGTCAGCCCCTATACGTATAGGCAGCAATTTCTTGACAATACTTTTGCCTTGCCCTCCGCCCAGCACTGGTTGGGCACTGATTTCTTAGGGCGAGATATCTTTACCCGCCTCTGCTACGGCACCCGCATTAGCCTTTACATCGGCGTCATGGCCGCTCTCTTGGACCTTTTCATTGGAGCTATTTACGGCGGCATCTCTGGCTATCTGGGGGGCGTGGTAGATGACATCATGATGCGGATCGTGGACATCCTCTACGGCATTCCTTACCTCTTGATCGTAATCTTGCTGCTGGTGGTACTCGACCCGGGGATAAATACCATCATCTTGGCCATGGGCATTACCAACTGGGTAGGAATGGCCAGGCTAGTAAGAGGCCAGGTGCTCCAGCTTCGGGAGCAGGATTATGTCCAAGCTGCCAAAGCCTTGGGGGCGAGCCCAGCCCGGATAATTTTTCGCCACCTGCTGCCCAACACCTTGGGAGTAATGGTGGTGCAGCTCACCTTTACCATCCCGGTGGCCATCTTTGGCGAGGCCTTTTTGAGCTTCATCGGCCTAGGCGTGCCCCTGCCCCAGGCCAGCCTAGGAACCATGGTCAATGACGGTTACCAATACCTCCGCATTTATCCCCACCTGCTCTTCTTTCCAGCTTCCGCTATAAGCCTGTTGATGCTGGGTTTTAACTTCATGGGCGATGGCCTACGGGATGCCCTGGACCCGCGCCTGAGGGAGTAGGTGGTAGGAAGTGGCTGACATGGAACATCTGCTGGAAGTAAAAAATCTTAAAGTTGAGTTTCATACCTACGCGGGCATCGTGCACGCCGTTCGGGGAGTAAGCTTTTACCTCGATCGCGGGGAAACCCTAGCCATAGTGGGAGAGTCGGGCTGCGGAAAGAGCGTCAGCGCCCAAGCTCTGATGGGCCTCATCCCCACCCCTCCCGGAAGGATTACCAGCGGCTGGATCCAGTTTCGGGGCCGAAAAATCCAGGCCGCCAACGAAAAGGAGCTGGCCAAGCTGCGCGGATCCAATATAGGCATGATCTTTCAGGATCCCATGACCTCCCTCAATCCCACTATGACCATAGGCCGCCAGATCATGGAAGGGCTGGAGCGCCACCGCGGGCTGAGCCGGCATCAGGCCCGGGCTCAAGCTTTGGAAATGCTTTCTCTGGTAGGCATACCTCGCCCCAGCGAGCGCATCAACCATTACCCTCACCAGTTTAGCGGCGGCATGCGCCAGCGGGTGATGATCGCCATCGCCTTGGCCTGCCGGCCTACCATTCTCATTGCCGATGAGCCCACTACCGCGCTGGATGTTACCATTCAGGCACAGATCTTGGAACTTTTGAAGAGCCTGCAAAAACAGCTGGAGACCTCCATCATCCTCATCACCCATGACATGGGAGTGGTGGCAGCGCTGGCCAACCGGATCGTGGTCATGTACGCCGGCCAAATCGTGGAAGAAGGGAAAAGCGAACAGGTATTCTATAACCCTCAGCACCCATATACCCTGGCCCTTTTGGGATCTATCCCCCGGCTGGATGCTGGCGGCAAAAGCAAGTTGGTCGCCATCCCCGGTACTCCGCCCGACCTATTTCGTCCCCCGGCCGGATGCGCCTTCGCGCCCCGCTGCTCCAGGGCCATGCAGGTCTGCCTAGAGATGCCGCCGGATACTCACACCGTAGAAGCTGAACATTCGGCTTGCTGCTGGCTGCTTCATCCCTTGGCCAGAGAGCAGGCACTTAAGAATTTAGAAGTCCAGGGGGGCTGAAGATGACACTGGCGCAGCAAGCTCCAGTAATTGAAGTTCAACACTTAAAGAAATACTTCTATTTTGGCCGCCGGCAGGTGCTGCACGCCGTCGATGACGTCAGCTTTGCCATTAATCGCGGAGAAATCTTTGGCCTGGTGGGCGAGAGCGGCTGCGGCAAAACCACGGTGGGCAAGAGCATCATCGGGCTATACCCGCCCACCAGCGGCCACATCCGCTTTTTGGGCCAACCCATTAATGGCTCTCGCCCCAAGCGCAAGGCAGTTAAGGGGCTAACCAGAAAAATGCAAATGATTTTTCAGGATCCCTATTCCTCCTTGAACCCGCGGATGACGGTGGCGGACATAGTGGCCGAGGGATTGGACATCCACAAATTGGCCTCCGGAAAGGAAAGGATAGACAGGGTAGTACAGCTTTTGGAGACGGTGGGGCTAAACCGAGAACATGCCAACCGCTACCCTCATGAATTCAGCGGGGGCCAACGACAACGCATCGGCATTGCCCGGGCCCTGGCTTTGGAGCCGGAGTTCATAATTGCCGATGAGCCCATTTCCGCCCTGGACGTATCGGTACGGGCCCAAATCATCAACTTACTCCTCTCCTTGCAAGAACAAAGGGGACTTACCTATCTCTTTATCGCCCACGACCTTTCGGTGGTCAGGCACATTAGCGACCGGGTAGGAGTAATGTACCTGGGGAAGCTGGTGGAACTGGCAGCCAGCGACGACTTGTTCCGGGAACCCTTGCACCCTTATACCCGGGCGCTTTTGTCCGCCATACTTATCCCCGACCCGCGGGCCGAGCGCGAGCGGCATCGGACCATGCTCCAGGGCGATGTCCCTAGCCCGGTCAATCCCCCGCCCGGGTGCCGCTTTCAGAGCCGCTGTTCGCTGGTTAGCGAGCCTTGCCGGGAAGCCGATCCCCAGCTGGTGGAACTAGCCCCCCATCACTGGGTGGCTTGCCATGCCGCTAACCAATTATAGGCACCAGCGCTGCTAATATTCCCACCTCAATCGTCGGGGACGGCCTTCTTTAAGCTGCTGGTACCACCAGAAGTGCTGGAAGAGGCGCCCGAGGAACCGCCATTGGAGGCGCCGGTAGAGCTTTCCTCGTGCGAAGGGGTATAACTGGGCTTCCGGTTATCGGTACAGTAAAAGCCTGGGCCTTTAAAAATGATGTTTATATTAGGGCTGATTAAGCGCTGTACCTGACCCCCGCACCGGGGACAATGCTCCAAGGGGGGAGCCGTAATCTTTTGCGTCTCCTCGAAGATACCACAATGCTCGCACCTATACTGATAAGTAGGCATGATTGTCACCTCGATATCTTCAGGAATTGCACAAGATTAGGTATAGATCAATGGTCAAAAATTGTCAAGGCCTGGCCGGCTGATCCCGGCTGATCCACCGGCTACCTCCCCGATACCGCAGGTTTCTTCATTCCGCCTTACCTAAGAGCAGGCTTAAGATCAACATGGCCAGGACATACCGCCCCCAGGCCCAGGTCAAAAGCACTATGATTGTGCCGCCTTCATTTGCTCACGATAGGCCTCCCAACGCTCGCGCAATAACTCGCGTAGGTAAGGTTGCAATCCCCGCTCCTGCATTAGGCGGCTTAGCCACCGAACCGCAGCCTGGTAATTGCCCAAACGCCCCTCCAACTCCCCAACCAGGTAGAGCATTAAGTTGGGATCCATCTCCTTGGCGGATCCACTTTCTTTTTCGTAGGCCTCCCGGTAAAGATCGCAGGCATAGCGAAGGTATCTTTTTTCCTCGGCTTCTTCCTGACTGTAACGATAAAACCAAGCGATGTGTAAGCATAAACCCGCCATGACCGAACTTCTTTCCAGATTTAGGTTGGCACAGAGTAGGCCCAATTTATATACACTTAAGGCATCGGCCAGAGTTCGGGGCCCACTATAATCCTTGCGGCTGATTTTGCTCGCATACTGGTCGATTATTAATTGGCGCCGTTCTTTTTTGACCGGCCCAAAGCTAGCCGTAAAAGCGTAGCCGCAGTTAGGACAAACCATGACTTCATAAAAATAGGGGTTTTCACCCTCAAAGTGCCCGCAGAAGTCACTGTCGCGGCTAATTTGGCGGATGTGCCTTAGTCGCACCCTCTTGTTAGTGAACTCCCGCCCACACAAAAGACATTGGTAGCGTTTATCATACAAAGGCTCGCTCCCAGCAACCATTTTCTTGCCTCCCTGCAGCAGCAACTACGGTGTTATTTATTGCGCACCATTTGATTCAATATAGAATCTCAGCTTCCTACCATGGCCTTTGTTCCCTCCCCTTAATCTTGTCCCTGGTTCTGTCGATAGTCTTGGTGGGAGAGGCAGTAGCGTGAGGGCTCGCCAACGAATACCTTTACAGAGGGGAGGCAAACTGGTAGCACTCGGGTGCCGCCAGACGTTTTATGGACCTAGCCAGTGTTTTAGGTCTTGCTGGCGCCGTCCTAGCCATCATCGTGGCTCTAATCATGGAAGGAAACAGCTTGGCTGCCTTGCTCAATGTTCCCGCCATTATTATTATTTTCGGGGGAACCATAGGTGCCACCGCCTTTTCTTGCCCAGTAAAGGAGTTGCTGCGGATCCCGGAGCTTTTGCGCAAGGTATTCCAATCTGAGCGCAACGACGTCGAGGACACCATCAATACTCTGGTAAAGCTGGCGGAAACCGCTCGGCGGGAGGGGCTTCTAGCTTTGGACAGCTACATCCAACAGTTTGATGACCGTCTCCTGCGCGATGGTCTGTCCTTCGCCGTCGATGCGGTGGATCCAGAACAAATCCATCATATTCTGGAGAATGAAATCATGCGGCGCCAGCAAGACTTCAAGAGCGGCGCCAAAATTTTCGAGATTGCTGGTGGCTATGCCCCCACCATGGGAATCATCGGTACCGTTATCGGCCTAGTACACGTTTTAAGCAACATTGCTGACACCACCAAGCTGGCAGCTGCCATCGCCGTGGCTTTTCTGGCCACCCTGTACGGTATAGCCAGTGCCAATATTCTCTGGCTACCAATTGCCACTAAACTAAAAGCCCGGGCGGAGCAGCAGATGCTGGCAGACCGAATAATCATGGAGGGGATTATCGGCATCGTCCAGGGCAAAAACCCCCGCTTGATCCGCCGTGAATTGGCAATCCTGGCTGGGATTGAGAGCCCTATCGAGCCGTAACCAGGTGCGAGGCTGTTGGGGGCTGTCTTGGCTGAAAGGAGGGTTAACGGGTGCCATTCTGGACCAACAAAATCGGGCCTGAGGAAGACAGCCAGCCTAGCGCCCATGCTGGCTCCGGCAGCATGCGCTGGCTATTGACTTACGCCGACCTGATCACCTTGCTGATGGCTTTCTTTATCGTCATGTATGCCATATCCAAAGTGGATCTAGCTCGCTATGAGCAGCTGGCCCGAGCCTTAAGCCAGGTTTTCGTCGGCAGCGGAGGCGGGATGCTCTTGCCCGAACCCAACGGTGGCGACCAGGTGGTGCCGCCGGACGAGCTTGCCCAGATGACCCAGAACCTGCGAGCCTACCTGGCGGAACACGGACTTCAGGACCAGGTCTTTGTCACCACTACCAGCCAAGGGGTTATTATCAGTTTTACGGGGTCCGTCCTTTTTGAGCGTGGCCAGGCGGTCGTACGGTCAAGTTCCTTGCCCATCCTGAAAAAGATCGGTGACTACCTGCGGCAAATCCCCAATTACATTGGCGTAGCTGGCTCCACTGATGATCTGCCCATCAATACTTCCCAATTTCCCAGTAACTGGGAACTATCAGTGGTCCGGGCGACTACCGTAATTCGTTTCTTTACTGAAACCACGGGTCTCAAGCCGGAGCGCTTTATTGCTGTAGGCTACGGCGAGTATCACCCCCTCTTTCCCAACACTTCAGAAGAAGAACGCCGCAAGAACCGCCGGGTAGATATCATCATTTACTATGACAACCCCTTTGCTTCTAGAGGCAAATAAAAGACTCCAACACCGCCTTCCCTCTAGCGCTCCATGGCTGCCACGATGTCCTGGCATGCTGCCATCTTGTGCTATACTGAGGTAGATGCTCTACTTAAGTATGCCCAAGGTACGTTTAAGCAAAAAGAAATAGAGGAAAGGCGGTTGCTTGAGGAAGTGGTCATCAAGGGCGGGGAATTCGGCCTCATCAAGCGCATCCGGGAACAAATGGGCAGCAAGATCGGCGATGATGCTGCCATCCTCCAGCCACCGAAAGGAAAGCTCTTGGCCAGCATAGATATGCTGGTGGAAGGAATACATTTCGAAAAGAGTTACATTACCCCCTGGCAACTGGGGTGGAAAGCCCTAGCGGTGAATATCAGCGATATTGCCGCCATGGGAGGGACCCCGCTTTACGCTTTGGTCTCATTGGGCCTTAGCCATGACATCGATGATGCCTACGTGGATGAGATTTACCAAGGCTTGGCGGCCGTGGCCAGCCGCTTCGGCGTGAAGGTGGTAGGTGGGGACATAGTCAAATCACCAGGCCCGTTAGTTGTAGATGTGGCGATTCTGGGAGAGAGCGACCACCCGGTCACTCGATCGGGGGCACGCCCGGGCGATTTAATTGGCGTGACTGGGTATCTGGGAAGTTCAGCGGCAGGCCTGGCCTGGCTGCAAAGCCAGGCCAGGCCTGCCCGCCCCTCCCCGATCGGTTCCCCGACTCCGGTTTCGACCCCGCCCTGGGCACAAGAGCTGGTGCGGGCTCACCTGGAGCCTATCCCCCGGGTGGAGGAGGGCAGGCAACTTGCCGCCACCGGTGCCGTCAGCGCCATGATGGACATTAGCGATGGCCTAGCCAGTGAAATCAACCACATTGCCGAGGAAGGCCAAGTCGGGGCGATACTCTATGGCGAGGACGTGCCCATCAGTCAGGCCACCCTAGCTGCGGCTGAAGCCCTGGGCGCCGATCCCCTTAGCTGGGCCCTATTTGGCGGGGAAGATTACCAACTGGTGTTCACCTTTGCCCCCGAGGCCAGAGCTTGCATCAGCAAAGCCCTAAAGCGCCTGGAAAGCCGCTTTTGGGTGGTAGGAAAAATACTGCCCCAAGAACAAGGGATTAGGCTGGTTCGCCGGGACGGTAGCGCCGAGCAGCTCCTCCCCCAAGGTTACAACCACTTTCGATCTGACTAACCGATACTGGGCCAGTCATATCACCAACTTAGGCCTCGTTGGTAACCTTCGCCTGTCTGGATACAATACCTTTCCCAAGCACTTCCACAGTGGATCTGGGGGCCGAGCGGACGTACGGACGGAACTTGTCGCCTTTTTCCAAATGTATAATTTCGACGGGGCGGGGCAAATTGGTACCGATGGAAGTTAAATGTACCAGGCCTTTATCCTGGAAGACTGGGTATGTCCATGACCCTGGAGCAACTGGCGGAGGGATTGCGACAGCGGCGCCAGGCCGGGCGGAAGCCAGGCCAGCCAAAAGCTGAGGCACGGGGTGTGGGGTGCGGCGCTTGAGGCAAGTGGCGTAGCGCCGTCAAGGGGGTTCAACCATGATCCGTTTCCGTAACCCGATCAGAGCCGGGTGGCCGGGCCAGGGCAGGCCAAAGAGCCAGGGTAATCCTTCACCCCAAGAACCTGGGGACAGCCCCTTTACCCAGGCCACCCTAAAGGACCAGGTTTTGAGCCCGGACCTGGAGGCCAACCTCCGGCAAATTAAAGCCGTCCTGAATAAATGCAGCGACGTGGTTTACCGGGAGTTTGTCTTTGCCCAGAATGAAGAGATCAGGCTGGCCCTGATATACACGGACGGCCTGGCGGACAAAAGGCAAGTCAGTGACCAAATCATGCGGGCCCTGGCCCTGGAAGTGCCCATGGCCGTGCCCGGCCAGGAGATCACCAAAGCCCGGGCCCTGGAATTCATCAAACAGCGAGGCCTGTGCATACATCAAGTCAAGGAAACCGATAAGCTAAAGGATCTCGTCCACGCCATCCTGTCCGGGGATACCGTTTTGCTGGTGGACGGGCACGCCACCGCCATCATCAACGGGGCCAGAGGCTGGGAAACGCGCAGCATTACCGATCCGGAATCGGAACCGACGGTGCGGGGGGCGCGGGAGTCCTTTGTTGAGACCCTACGGACCAATACATCGCTCATCCGGCGGAGAATAAAAAGCCCTGACCTGAAAATCGAGGCCCTGAGGCTGGGCGAGGTTACCGGTACCGACGTGGCGGTAGTGTATATCGAAGGCATCGTCAACGACAAGCTGCTGGCGGAAGTGAAAAGCCGGCTGGAAAGGATTAAGGTCGACGCCGTCCTGGAAAGCGGCTACATCGAAGAGTTGATCGAGGATAACCCCTGGAGCCCTTTTCCCACGATCAACCACACTGAGAAGCCGGACCGAGTAGCGGCAATGCTCCTGGAGGGAAGGGTCGCCATTCTGGTGGACGGAACTCCCTTTGCCCTGACCGTGCCAAATTTGTTCGTCGAGTATCTCCACGTCCCCGAGGATTATTACGAACGCTTTATTTTTTCCTCCGCCGTCCGGCTCGTCCGGTTCTTGGCCATGCTTATCTCGCTCACGCTGCCTTCGCTGTATATTGCCGTGCTCAGTTTTCACTACGAACTGCTCCCCACCGCGCTCTTGTTGAGTGTCGCCGCCCAGCACGAGGCGGTTCCTTTCCCGGTGTTGATTGAGGTGTTAATCATGGAATTAAGTTTCGAACTTTTAAGGGAGGCTGGGATCCGTCTGCCGCGGCCCCTCGGTCAGGCGGTCAGCATCGTGGGAGCTTTGGTCATCGGGGAGGCTGCTGTGCGGGCCGGCCTGGTGGCCGCCGCCACGGTCATCGTGGTGGCCTTAACCGGCATTGCCTCCTTTGCTTTTGTGTACAGCTTCAGCATTGCTTTTCGCCTGCTGCGGTTCAGCTTGATGGTGCTGGCGACCACCCTGGGCCTGTTTGGATTGATCGGAGGGCTGGCGGTCATCGGCATCCACTTGTGCTGTCTGCGCTCTTTCGGGGTTCCCTACCTTTCCCCGCTGGTTCCTACGACTGACGCCGACTTAAAGGACGCGGTCTGGCGTGCGCCCTGGTGGGCCATGCTTTCCCGCCCCCGGCTGATCGCAAGGCAGGATCAAAAAAGGCAGCAACAGGGGTTAAAACCGACCCCGCTGGAGGTGCATCCGAAAGAAGTATGAAAATGGCCGGGGATGCTGGCGTAAGGCGACTTTGGGGGAGCCCTGCGAGCCGTTGGCGAGACCGAGCCCGGAGGCGGGGCCGACCCAGCACTCAACTTACGAACCTGGTAATGGGGTTACCCTGCCCAGAAAGCGAGTATCAATAGGCCATGGTATGTTTTGCTGGTTGAGTGCTGGGGAGGCCGGCCTCTTGAGACAGGAGGTCGAATTGGCCGGGAACCCCGCCGAAGGGTGAGGGGGAGCCGTACGGATCGCTGGCGAGGCCAGTCTTTCGCCGGCGCCAGCGCCCCGGCATGGGAAATGTTTCGGAAGCATCCCGCCGGAAACGCGAAGGGGATGAAGCAAGGTTTGGAACCGGGGAAAATCGACAGCAAACAGGCCGTGATGTTGATGCTGAGCACGATTTTGCCCACGGCCATCCTCACCGTCCCTACTGTTGTCGTGAAGCACGCCCGGCAGGACGCCTGGCTGTCGATCATTTTCGCCACTCTGGCAGGATTATTGATCGCCATGCTGGTGGTAAGCCTGAGCCTCCGTTTCCCGGGAAAAACCCTGTTGGAATTCGCGGAGGAAATTTTAGGCAAGGTGCCGGGGAAGATTGTCAGCTTCCTGTACATATGGCTGTTTTTCCTTTATATAGGATCCGGAGCGGTCAGGGAGTTCGGCACCTTTCTGGTGACGGCCATGATGCCCGACACCCCGATCATAGTCTTTCAAATCGCGGTAATTGCCGTGGCGGCCTACGCGGTGCGCAACGGGCTAGAGGTATTAAGTCGGTTTAACCAGTTGTTTATCCCCGTTACGGCACTGTTGGCCATAGCTTTCATTTTGTCTGCCAAAGATATGAAGCTGGCCAGGCTGCTACCGGTTTTCGATACCGGCTTGATCCCTGTTATTAAGGGAAGCGTTGCGCCCGCCATGTGGCTGGGGGAGATCGTCACCCTGGCCATGCTCATTCCTTACCTGAACAAACCACAGGAAGCCTACCGGGTGGCCGTTTTGTCTGTCCTGCTAAGCACCTTTTTTTTAACGGCGAGCATTCTAGAGGCGCTGCTGATCTTCGGCCCCAACCTGGCAGGCTATTGGATCTTTCCAGCTTTCAACGCGGTCCGGGCGGTTTCCATCGCCAATTTTCTAGAACGGCTGGATTACATCATTATGGTAGTATGGGTGTTGGGGGGCTTCGTCAAGGTGGGGGTGTTTTACTACGCCGCCGTTTTGGGCAGTGCCCAGTGGCTGGGGCTTAAGGACTACCGGCCCCTGGTGCTGCCGGCGGGGGTGATCTTGGCGGCATTTTCCATCCTTCTTCACGGCGAGAATATCGTAGAAATGCTCCATTACATTTCCCTAGTTGAAGCGCCTTTTTTTCTGATCATCTTTGAGGTGGGGATTCCATTATTATTGCTGATCGTTGCCCTGACCAGGAGAAAGGGAGGGGAAGCGGGTGGTTAAGAAATTTGCCATCCTCCTTTTGCTGGCGCTTCTTGCCAGCCTCCTGGGAGGCTGCTGGAGCCGCAAGGAAATAACCGAGGTGGCCGTTGTCCTGGGGACGGGGGTAGATTGGACGGCGGACGGCCGACTTCGGTTAACGGTCCAGATCGCCAGGCCAACTGCTTTTGCTGGCGGCGGCGAGGCTGGGGGCGGAGGAAGGGAGGCTGCCGCAGCAAGTTGGGTGGTCTCCGCGGAAGGTAAGACCATTGAAGAGGCTGAAAGATACCTGGCCATGAAGGTCCCCCGCGACATTTACTGGGGGCACAGCGTTATCCTGGTTATTGGGGAAGAAATGGCCAAAAGGGAGACGCAGACGGTGACAGATTTCTTTCTTCGCGACAGGCAGCCCCGGGAAACCATGTGGGTAATGGTGGCTAAAGGAGAGGCAAAAGACTTCCTGGAAACCTATTCGACTCTAGCGAAGACTTCGGCCCAGGCCGCCGGTTTTTTGACCCGGATGCGCACCGGCTACTCCGTGCAACTCCGCGAATTTGCTGAAATGTTGGCCAGCAAGGGAATCCATCCGGTGGCCACGGCGGTGGAGGTAAAAGAAGTGGGGGTGACACCGGGGCCGGAGAAAAACAGGTCTTCGCCCCTTAAACAGGTGGTCCTTTCCGGCGCAGCGGCGTTTAAAGAAGACAAGCTGATCGGTTGGCTGGATGCTTACGAGACCAGGGGTCTGCTCTGGCTGAAGGGCGAGGCCATGCAGGGAGTAATCACTGTGCCCAGCCCGGGCGAGCCGGATAAAGAGGTATCTATCAGGATCCGGCGGGGAAGTACAAAGGTTAGGCCGGAATACGACGGGGAATACCTGCGGTTTGACGTAAAAGTGAATGTGGAAGGGGACATGGTTGAACAGCAAAGCCGCGAAGACCTGGCCAAGCCTGAGCAAATCAAAGCCCTGGAAAAAGAAATAGCCGGGGAGATCAAAAAAAGAGCCGTCGTCGCCCTGGAGAAAGCCCAGGGGGAGTACGGCGTGGACATCTTCGGCTTTGGGGACGTTTTCCACCGGAGGTACAAAAAAGAATGGCGGGAATTGAAAGACCGGTGGGACGAGGAATTTGCCCTGGCGAGGGTTAACATTGCCGTGGAGGCGCACGTGCGGGAGATTGGCCTTTTAACCAAGCCGGGTAGCACCCCAGAAGAATAGATTTGGGAAAGAGCCCAAATCATGAAGGGGACGAGGAACGTGATCGCCCTGTTGATCGCATTATTCATCGGCATTATCCTGTTCGAGGCGCCAGGCCTGATCAAGAAGAAGATGTGGCGGGAACTGGCGGCCTTTGCGGTGTACCTGGCCATAGGTATGGCCCTAAGCATCCCCCACGCCCTGGGGGTAAAACTGCCCAATCCGACCAAAGCCATTGAGGCGTTGTTCAGGCCCATTTCGGAGCTATTGAAGTGAGCAAGTGGATAATGGAGGATGGGCAAGGGAAATGCTGGAAAACGGCAGGATCAATGCCGGACAACTGGTCTTCGTATTCATAACCACGGGTGGGCTTGCGCCAACTCGGGTGGTTGTGGTATCCCATACATTAGAATGCCCAAAGCGGCTAACCGGCCAGCAGGGGTGGCCAGAGTGCATCAGCGAGTGAGCAAAAACTACTCCAAGTGGTTTCTTTCCAAAGTAATCCGGGCTTGCAAGGATTTCCAAATGATTGCCAATGGTGACCGCATTGCGGTGGGATTGTCCGGTGGCAAGGACAGCAGTTCGCTCCTATTTATCTTATCCTTGCTCCGGCAGCGGCTGCCCGTAGATTTCAGCTTAGTCCCCATTTTTCTCGACTTGGGCTACGGGATGGATATGAGCCCTATGGAATCCTACTGCCGTGAGCTAGGGCTGAAGCTGCACATTGAAAAGACCTTAATCGGCAAAATTGTCTTCGAGGTGCGCCAGGAGACAAACCCCTGTTCGCTGTGTGCCAACCTCCGCCGCGGGGCCCTAAACCAATCCGCCAAGGATTTGGGTTGCAACAAGGTGGCCGTGGGCCACCACCTGGACGATGCCGCTCAAACCCTGATCATGAATTTCTTATACAACGGCCGGCTGGCCACTTTCCCACCCCGCATCGACTACCAGCGCGCTCAAATCACCCTCATCCGGCCTTTGGTTTACGTGGAAGGAAAGGTTCTAGCTGCTCTGGCAAGGAAGGAAAACTTGCCAGTAGTACCCAACCTGTGCCCAGCCCAAGGCAATACCAAGCGCCAAGAGGCAGCTCAGATTATCAGCATGCTGGAAGCTAACCATCCTTACTTGCATCACCGCTTTTACACCGCCCTCCGAGGGACGTCGGGAGAAGGCTTTTGGAAGGACCTCATAGCCAAATACCAGCAGGGGTAACCTCAATGCCTGGCTGGCTATTTGACCGGGCGCTGGCGGCAAGGTCACTTGGCCATCGTTGGCGGCCTGCGACCCCAACAGGTGATCACACCCCCAGCGCCTTCAAGATTGAAAGCATGATGCCTGCCGCCAGAACCGAGCCAATCTGGCCGCCAGTATTGGCTCCCATAGCATACATTAGGAGGTAATTGCGGCGGTTTTCCTGCTGCCCCACTCGCTGGCAAACCCTAGCTGCCATGGGAAAAGCGGAAATTCCCGCCGAGCCGATAAGGGGGTTAAGCTTGTACTTTGAGAACACATTCATTAGCTTAGCCAGCAATATGCCGGCAGCAGTGTCGCCTACGATGGCAATAAGGCCCAGAGCAAAAATAAACAGGGTGCGGATGTTCAAAAAGATTTCTCCGTCCATGGTCGCCCCGATGGTTAATCCCAAAAGCAGCGTAGCCACGTTGGTAATTTCGTTTTGGGCAGCGTTGGAGAGCCTTTCTACCACGCCGCATTCTTTCAGCAGGTTTCCCAGCATTAGGGAACCCATCAAGGGGGCTCCCATGGGCGCCACCAAGATTGTCAATATGGTCACTATAATCGGGAACATGACCTTGGTAGTTTTGCTAACCGGCTTTCCGTTCCAAGGTGGCATTCTCCATTGCCGCTCTGATTTGGAAGTGAAAGCTCTCATGATGGGCGGCTGGATCAGAGGCACCAGCGACATGTAAGAATAAGCTGCAACGCTGATGGGACCGAGCAAATGGGGGGCAAACCTGCTGGTCACGTAGATGGAAGTGGGGCCATCGCAGGCGCCAATCACCCCTACGCAAACCGCCTCCAGTTCTTTAAACCCTAAGGCTAAGGCCAAAAGCAGAGTCAAGAAGATGCCAAATTGCCCCGCTCCTCCCAAGAGCAGCAGTCGCGGGTTTTGAAGGAGAAGCTCGAAATCAGTCATGGCCCCCACGCCTATAAAGATCAGACAAGGAAATATTTCCGTCGCCACCCCCGCCTCGTAAAAGTAGCGGAGCAGCCCTCCCTCTCCCATGAGGTGAGAAAGGGGGAGGTTGACCAATATGCAGCCAAAGCCAATGGGGATGAGAAGCAACGGCTCATAGCCACGAGCTACAGCTAGGTAAATCAATAGGCACCCAATAACGATCATGGCTGCGTTTTGCCAAGTTAGGTGGGAAAAACCCGCCAAGACACCATTCAACCAAAGGTCGTGCACAAACTGCCAGCTCAAAACTGATCACCTTCTATTCAGCTTAAATACTGCGAAGTTAATGTCTTTGCCTACCTTGGCCATTACTCTGACAACGACCGTGGCTACCATCCCCAGCTGGCCAGTATTTAGTTAAGGTTGGCCTTGCCAAATCAGAACCTGCTTGCTTACCTACCTCACCTCCAAGGTACACCTCTGCTTATACCATCATGCAAAAGTAATGCCATATGATGCTTTGGGCTATCGGTTGTTTGAGGCACTCCCAACCGACTTCTCTCAGCCCGGAGAGAACGCTCACCGGAGGCACCTTCCCTGGGTGCTCATACGTCTTCTTCTAAAATCTAGAATGAATCCAAGAATTAGAAAGAACGGCCATTGCGCAGCCGACCGTGGCCACCAGCCCGTTACAGCCACCAGCCCGCTACCTTGTCTAAGCACTGGGGCTGTGTTATAATCATGGCTGTAGCAGTAAAGGTGGTAGACCCACCGGACTTCAAATCCAGTGGCAATAGGGTTAGGAATATCGGAAGCGGCTTCAGTTATGCCCGAATGACGGAATAGGCAGACGCACGGGACTTAAAATCCTGTGGGGAGTACTCCCCGTGCCGGTTCGACTCCGGCCTCGGGCACAGGAAAATCAAGGGTTCCACCTTCTTCCGGGTTCGCCGTGCACGGCCCTTTGCAGCCCCTAAAACCGCCCAAGTAGATCCAACCCGTTCCTACAAGACCATACGGGACAGGGCTTCAAGCCTTTTTGCTTGCCGCCGTTTTGCCGCCGGGTTTTCGAAAGGGAAGTCCCAAAAACAGGCTGGTTACGCCGGTACTTCAGCGAAATTTGATTCCCGCTGGTTCTCTATAGCCTCTCACTACAATAGCGCTACAGGCACCGATCTCGGCCTTGGTCCAACGTAAGCCGGCCCCAAGCCACATCCGTAATTTCGCCACTTGCCACTCAATCGCCACTCCAACTAACTTGACATTTGTATTAGAACAAGGTAGAATGAGCTTGGGTTGTATTAGTACAAGCGACAAGGCTATAATCTTCAGGCCACCAAGCTTTGCTGCCGAGTTTAGGCTATTACAGTTGAGGAATCATTAAGAACTTGCCAAGAGGAGGATAATCATGGAATTTCTCCGCGAAAACTTCACCCTCCTACTGCCCATCATTATCCTGCAACTGGGACTAATGATCGCCGGCCTAGTGGACCTGTTGCGGCGAGAACAAGTAACCGGCGGCAACAAATTGATCTGGGCCTTGGTAATAGTATTCATCAACATTATCGGCCCTATTGCTTATTTCGCCTTTGGAAGAAAGGATTGAGGGAAAGGGCTGGGATCGAGTTATGAACGCCATCGAGACCAGAAAGCTTACCAAAATGTTTAACGGCCATGTCGCCGTGGATGAGCTTAATCTGGTGGTACCCCAAGGCTCCATCTTTGGATTCCTGGGTCCCAACGGCGCCGGCAAGACCACCACCTTGAGGATGCTGGTGGGCCTAGCCCGGCCCACCAGCGGCGAGGCGTGGGTGTTGGGCGAGCCGATTTCTCGCCCTAGTCGCCGCTACCTGGGCCGCATCGGCTATTTGCCCGACGTGCCCGGGTTTTACAATTGGATGCGACCCTATGACTTTCTCAAACTGGTCGGGGAAATTTTTGGCCTCAAAGGTCGAGACCTTACCATTCGCATCGGGGAAGCGCTGGAACTCACCGGATTGGCCGGGGTCAAGACCAAGATCGGCGGCTTTTCCCGAGGGATGAAGCAGCGCCTGGGCCTGGCTCAGGCGCTGCTTAACCGGCCAGAACTGATATTCCTTGATGAGCCCACTTCGGCGCTGGATCCCATTGGCCGAAAGGAGGTCCTGGACACTATGGGGCGGCTAGCAGGGCAAACCACCGTTTTCTTTTCCACCCATATCCTCAATGACGTAGAACGGGTCTGCGATACCGTGGCTATCCTGCACCAAGGCAAGCTCCTTGCCCAACAGCGCATCCATGAACTCCGTGAGTCTTACGCCTCCCGTTCTATCCAGGTCGAGGTGGAGGGAAACTCCGACCTAACATCGCTTCTCAAAGGCCAAGATTGGGTGGAGCAGGTAGAACGGTACGGCGAAGGTTGGCGGCTCCGCCCCCGGAACATCCGGGTAGCCCAATACCGCCTACCGGAATTTTTATCCGCCCACGGCTTGGCCTTGCGGAAGTTTGAGATCTTGGAGCCTTCATTGGAAGATATCTTTGTGAGGTTGGTGAAAGAAAAGTGACCGGAACCCTGGCCTTTCTCAAGAAAGAGCTTCGCGAGACCTGGAGCACCCACAGGCTTTATGTTATCCTCGCCATTTTTGTCCTGATCGGGTTTACCAGCCCGCTGCTGGCCAAGATGGCGCCAGATATACTGGGATCTATGGCCAAAGACTCAGGGTTGAGCATCCAGATACCCCCTCCGACTGCCGTGGACGCTTACTCCCAGTTATTCAAGAACTTAAACAACCTAGGTACCCTCGCAGTAATCTTTAGCCTCATCGGGTTAGTGGTAGACGAAAAGATGCGCGGGTCCGCCATCATGATGATCACTAAGCCGGTACCCAGGTGGGCATTTATTACTAGCAAATACGTGGTGAGCGCTGGCCTAGTGCTTCTATCCACCGCTCTGTCTTATGCCGCCTGCTTGTATTACACCTTGCTCATATTCCATGAGACCCACCTAGCGACCTCCCTTGCGGCCACCCTTTTGGCAATGATCTTTTATCTCTTGGTTTTGGCACTGACTTTGCTAGCCAGCACAGTTGGGCGTTCTTTGGCTCTGTCGGGAGGAATTGCCATAGCTGGCGTACTGCTACTGTCACTTTTACCGCAGCTAAACCCTTGGTTGGCCCACTACTCACCAGGGGCGTTAATTGGGTACCAAGCCAAGCTAGTCGAGGGAAGTGTAGTCTTGGCCGACACCCTGCCGGCAGTCGGCATCACTTTGGCCCTTACCGTAGTCTTGGTAGCACTATCGGTCCTAATATTTGGGCGACAAGAGCTGTAAGCTGCAAGATTAATACGCTCAAGAGGGTAAAGATAAGGATCACAGGGCATGCCCGGTTCAAGAAATGCCTGCCCGTTTAGATCGGCCGGGTAATGAATCCCATTTGGCGAAAATGGTGATCAAAAGCGAGAACTTCAGTAAGACCTAGCTCCTTCATGAGGATGAAGCTAGTACAGTCAGTAAAAGAAAAGGTCTGGTCATGGCATTGCTTAAAAAGCTCCCACGCTCTATGCCATCTCTCCTTGGTAATGGAGACTAAGTCAACAGCTTCACTACCTAAAACTGTATCCCCGAACTGTACAGCAGCCAAGTGACCCACCTTCAATCTCAGCAAGGTTAGGGTCTCATCAAGTACATACTCGCTAGTATAAAGTAGGCCCAAGTTTTTAGACAGCTCCTGCCAATAAGCCAGGGCTTGGCGATGATTGCTATCCCCTCTGTCATAGATAGCGCACCACCCTGAAGTATCGACAAAAATAGGGCGCATTATCGCTTATTCTCCTTGCCATAAAGATAGGTATCATGCTTAGAAGAGAGGTCCCCTTCCGTGCTTTGGATCTGGCCGGCTAGCTTCCAGATCGGGTCATCTGGTTTGGCTTCTGCGGCTTCCTTTTCATCGAGGTATCTCTCCAGGGACTCCCGGATTTGTTCGGCCATGGATTTGCCGGTCTTAGCTGCCCTAGCCTTAACTCTCTTGTACAGCTTCTCAGAGAGATAAATTTGGGTCCGAACCGCCATATGGGTTCCTCCTTCCAAGGCAAGGATTGAACCGCTTAAAGATATATACAGCTACATTATACAGCACCACCAACTCCAGAGCAATAACAAAAAACCCGCCCCAGAATACCCGGGACGGGAACGGAGCGGAAGACGGGATTTGAACCCGCGGCCCCCGCCTTGGCAAGGCGATGCTCTACCGCTGAGCTACTTCCGCATCCGGTGCCTCAGGGCGGAATCGAACCGCCGACACGTGGATTTTCAGTCCACTGCTCTACCAACTGAGCTACCGAGGCAGCTGGCGGAGCCGACGGGAATTGAACCCGCGATCTCTGGCTTGACAGGCCAGCGTGTTAGACCTCTGCACCACGGCTCCACTGCCTTACAGCGATGTTAATTATAACAACCGCTCCCGCAGATGTCAAATAAAAAAGGTCAGGAACTAGATGCGGTAGCGGCTTTCCGCTCAGAAATCTCCTCCTGGCCAGGCAAGAAAAGGGCGAGCATGAGGCCTATCACCGGAAAGATAATCATGGTGTGAAATATAGCCGGCAGCCCCCAATGATCACCGATCCAGCCTAGAAGAGTAGCTCCTATTCCCCCGGTGCCGATAGCAAAGCCCAAAGTTAGCCCGGAAGCCAACCCTACATTATTGGGAAGAAGCTCTTGGCCGAGCACCACGGTTACTGAAAAGGTGGAAACCACTGTAAACCCGGCCAGGACCACCACCACCGGCACCCAGAAACCCCTGGCCTGCCCAAAGAGGAACAGCAAGGGCACCATGGCCGCCATGGAGGCGACGATAATAGTCTTCAGCCCCCAGCGATCAGCTGCTGGACCACCCACCAAAGTACCAAACGCGCCCGCCAAAAGGAACAGCGAGGTGAGGGTAGCGGCGTAAGTCTCGCTGTGGTGCAGATAGTGGACGTAGTATTGGGGCAGGAAGGTGACTATGCCCAGGTGAACCCAAGTGCGCATGATAATTACCAGCACCAGTAAGACTACCGGGACAACCACTCGACCTACCGCCAGCTTCCCTGCCGCCCGCCTTTCTGCCCCCGGGTTTCCTGCCTCCAGTTTTTCTGCCCCTGGTTTTCCTGCCTCTGGCTTGCCGGCGTTGGCAGCCTCCGGCCGCGCTCCCGCAGGAGCCGGAAACTCAGCTGTACCAGGGGAAAGGCTGGTGATGGCCCGCAAGTAAAACCAAAGCACCAGGGCCATGACGCCATTCAGCGCCAGAAAACCCAGGGAGCCAGACAACCCTGCCAGGCCGACGAAAAGAGTTGCCAGGGCCGGGCCAGCCGCAAAACCAAAGTTCCCGCCCACCGAGAATAAGGACATGCCGGAGGCTTTGCGCGGGCCGCTGGCAAACCGGGAGAACTTCGACCCTTCGGGATGGTAAGCAGCTACGCCTAGCCCGCTGGCCAGTGCAATCAAGAGCAGGAGAGGGTAATTGGGCGCATACCCAGTGAAAGCCATGCCCAGCCCCGCCAGCAAACAGCCTATAGGGATCAGGTAGGCAGCGCTAAACCGATCGCTGAGGATGCCAAAAACCGGTTGAATGACAGAGGAGCTCAAGTTGAAAGCCAGCATCACCGCACCAATCTGTAGCTGACTCAGCGCCAGCACCGGCTGCAAGAACGCCAGCATCATCGGTAGCGCACCCTGATTGATGTCGGTGGCAGCATGACCCATGCTCAACAAAGCTAGGACTTTCTTGTTCATCTTGGCTGGTTACACCTTCTTCTCTCTCATGGTGCTTACGCCCATATTAAGCCAAGTTCTTCTGGGCATCAATACCTCCCCATCTTTCGCCTAGCTACGAGGTCACCCTTTTCCCTTCTCATTCGCCCTGCTTGCTTGTTATATTGGGAGAATGTTTTCTTTGACCCTGCCCTAGTTTAGGTTTATACTGGTACCAGGTAGAGACGGACAAACTTTGGTTCACAGGGCTAAGTGTTAGCTGTAATTAAGCCAGAAATGCAGTTATTTTGCGAAAGGAGTCATACCAAAGTGGAGCAAGTGGTCGTTCGCCGAGCGCCATCAATCAAGAATGCCAATGGATATCTACCTGCCCTTTCTCCCATCGAGATTAAGACACTAGTGGCCGAGATGTTGATGCCTTGGGGCGGAATGAAGGCTTTTGTCCCCCCGGGCGCTTCGGTGCTGATAAAGCCCAACCTTTGTGATCCCCAACCGGCCAGCTCCGGCGTGACTACCCACCTGGAGGTCATTCAAGCAGTAGCCGAGCTATGCCGGGAGGCGGGGGCAGCTAAAATTACCATCGGCGAGGGGCCCATCATTGGGGTTGATTGGCAAAAGGTCTATGAGGTCACCAACCTCAAGCAGCTGGAGGAAACCGGCTGCCAAGTTATCAATCTCCATGACTATCCCACCGTGACGCTGGATGTCCCCGGCGGAGAAATCATGAAGAAGGTCAAAATCTCCCAGCCCGCCTGGGAAGCTGATGTGGTCATCAATATCCCGGTTCTTAAAAACCATATTCTCACCCTTCTGACCTGCGCCATGAAAAACCTTAAGGGCGTCCTTCCTCTAAGCATGAAAAAACAGTTCCATTTCCGAGGCCTGGACGGAGCCATAGTCGACCTCAACCAGGTAGTCCGCCCCGCCCTCAACATAGTGGATGGTATTGTGGGCCAGGAAGGTCTGGGACCGGTAAGCGGTACCCCGGCAGGGCTGGGAGTAATGCTGGCCGGAGTCAATACCGTAGCTGTGGACGCAGTGGCTGCCGCCATAATTGGTTACACGCCCTCGGAAATAAACCACCTTCTTCTGGCTAGCCAGCGCGGGCTAGGACCAATTGATCTCAGAGATATCGAGGTAACCGGTGAGCCTTTAGCCCAAGTCCGCCGGGAGTACCACCGGCCCGAGGTGGCAGGGGAATTCCCCGGGGTCACGGTGGTAGAAGGAAGGGCCTGCAGCGGCTGCAGCGGCTCGCTATTCCTGTCCCTCACCCGGATGAAAAAGAACGGAGATCTGGAAAAGCTGCTGGAACAATTCCAAGGGGTCACCTTCTTAAAAGGCCTGGAAACGGAATTACCCATTACTAGAAAGGACGGCGAGCTGGTGATTGCTTTGGGTAACTGCCAGCGCAAGAATCGCGAC
>JACIYF010000007.1:0-42152 GCA_014360065.1 Clostridia bacterium
GAATCCCACGGGAACGGCAATGGTCTGGGCATGGCCGACTTTACTACCCAGCGGGCGTATAGGAAGTTTGATTTTCTTATGACTTATCCCAATGCCATTACTTCCACCGTGACCAATATTGTTCGGATCCCTATGGTTTTAGATAGCGATAGGCTGGCCATCCAAGCCGCCATCAAGACTTGCAACCGCTTAGACCAAAGTCAAGTGGAAATGGTAAGGATCAAGAATACCTTGAAACTATCGGAGATGCTAATTTCACCATCCCTTTTAAGCCAGGCCAAACAGCTGCCCAACGTGGAAATCGTCTCTGAACCGCAACCGCTTGGCTTTGATGCCCAAGGTAATCTTTTCTAAGGCTCGTGATTGTGGAGATGGGGGTAATAATACGGCCAAGCATTACCGTTGGAGTTAAGTTCTGCGGGAACTGCAATCCAGTCTTAGATGCTGCCCGGTTACTGGAGGAGCTGCAATCTCGGTTTAAGGGTATAAAGCTCGTACACCTGGCAAATGGTAATCGGCAAAAAGTAGACAAGGTATTGGTTATAAGCGGGTGCCCTGCAGACTGTGCCACTAAACCTGAGAAGGACAGGCGGGTAATGACAGTGGTGGCGGGCTTAAGCGTGAATGGTACACCTGTTATCCAGCAGGAACTAATCTCCAAACTGGCTGAAGCACTCGGGATAAGTGGCGTTAAGGGCGGTTTACACTAGTTGGTGAGCATAGTACTTTATGGATGAAAACTTGGTTGTGGCATATGGGAGGCAAGGTTATGGGGCAGGTCATCAAAGTAGCCTTGACTGGTGCTAGTGGTCGTGTGGGTCGGGTGCTGACCGAGGCGCTTCTTGGTGATGAGAGATTTCATGTAGTTGGGGCAGTCGATCGAGTGGGCGTTGGCCAAGAGATTAGGTCGGGAAAAAACAACATTACCATTGAGCCAGACCTGGAGGGTATTTTTTCCCGTTTTCGTCCCCAGGTTATGGTTGATTTTACCTCGGCCGAAGCCGCTAGGGCTAATTTCCGGTTGGCCCTGGCGTACAGGGTACGGCCGGTGGTGGGGACCACAGGTTTTACCCTAGCCGACCTTGATGAATTCCATAGCTTATGCGAGACCCAGCAGATCGGCGCTATCGTGGCGCCGAATTTTGCCATAGGCGCCATTCTAATGATGCATTTTGCCTCTTTGGCAGCCCGTTACTTTAATAGTGTAGAGATAATTGAATTACACCATGATGGCAAAAAGGATGCACCATCGGGCACAGCGTTGAAGACGGCCGAGATTATTGCTCATGCTCAGGCGCGAGAAGAGGGGGCGCCGAATGGCCGGGAATCAGAAAGTACACCTGGCTGCCGTGGTGGCTGTTTTCAGGGTATCCCTATTCATAGTGTCAGGCTTCCGGGCTTGGTAGCTCACCAGGAGGTCATCTTTGGCGGTACGGGACAGACTTTAAGCATTCGGCATGACACCACATCTAGGGAGGCTTTTGTTCCAGGTGTAGTCATGGCTATTCAAAAGGTAATGGAGATTAACCGTTTCGTGTATGGGCTGGAAGAACTTATGGAGCTCTAAGCGCTGCACCTCCCGGTTGCTAACTTCATATATTGCTATCGGTGGTAGCAAGCTGAGGATGCAAACGGGAGGTTCTCAGGGTGACGCCAGCGCTAAGTGGTCAGAAAATAGCCGTACTAGGTGGTGATGAAAGGGAATTAATCCTCATCCCGGAATTGGTGAAGCTTGGTGCCGAGGTTTGGGTGGCGGGATTTGATTCAGCCGCAAATAGTCTTAGCGGAGTGCGCTTGTCTGACCTCGATTCGGCTGTGCGCGGGGCTAGGGTTGTTATCTTGCCAATGCCCGGTACTGATGGGGAAGGAGTCATCAGAGCCGTCTACTCATCCAGCAAACTTATCCTGCAGGAAACTCACATTCAGTCAGTGACTCCCGGGGCCCTCATCTTAATTGGAGTTGCCAAAGAATTTCTGCGGGCATGGGCTAGGAAGTATCAGGTCCAATTAGTTGAAGTGGCGGAGCTGGATGATGTTGCCATCTACAATTCTATTCCTACCGCTGAAGGTGCAATTCAAATTGCTATGCAGGAAGTGCCAATAACCATTCATGGTTCTGAATCATTTGTATTAGGTTTTGGAAGGGTTGGACAAACTCTGGCACGAACCCTGAAGGCGTTGGGAGCTAAGACTACCGTTGTGGCTAGGAGCCCTACGGCGCGGGCCAGTGGTTTTGCGCAAGGACATAATGTTATTTCCTTTGAACAATTGCAGATGCGTATTGGCGTTGCTGACATTATATTCAATACGGTACCGGCACTCATCCTCACCGAGGGCTTACTGGGTCATGTAAAAAGCGGTGCCTTAATTGTGGATCTTGCAACCCAACCAGGAGGTACAGATTTTCGCGCCGCTGACCGCTTGGGCATAAAGGCTATTCTAGCTCCGGGATTGCCAGGAAAAGTGGCGCCTTTAACTGCAGGGCGAATCTTAGCGCAGACGATTCCTCCCTTGATCCTCAAGTACGTTGGTTAGTACAGGGGGAGGGAATAATGAGACTTCAGGGATTGAGAATAGGAGTAGCTTTGACCGGGTCTCACTGTACTTTGGACAAAGTGATTCCGGAGATTGAAAGAATTGTAGCTGACGGCGCCAAGATCTACCCTATTTTTTCGGAAAGCGTAAGTTCTAACGCAACTCGTTTTGGGAGTCCCGAGAAATGGCTCGGTAAGCTATCTGCGCTTACCGAAGAGAAGGTTATAACTACTATCGTAGATGCTGAGCCCATTGGACCAAAACAACTATTGGATGTTCTGGTAGTAGCGCCTTGTACAGGCAATACCTTAGCAAAGCTTGCCAATGGGATTACCGATACCCCGGTTTTGATGGCTTGTAAGGCCCAACTGCGGAATCGCCGGCCAGTGGTCTTGGCTATAGCGACTAATGATGGCCTGGGCAACAACGCCAAGAATATTGGCTTGCTTCTCAATACCAAAAACATCTATTTAGTTCCATTTGGGCAAGACGACCCTTATAATAAAGCTAATTCCTTAATGTCTAGGATGGATTTGATAATCGATACCATAGAGTACGCTTTACAGGGGAAGCAAATCCAGCCAGTGCTGATTCAGTATGCGGTTGGGCAGGAATCGGCTTGAACTAGGTGGATTTGGGCCCGGAAACCAATTTGCAGGAGGTTTTGCACCTGATGTCTTTATATAATGTTGCAATAGTTGGGACTGGGGCTGTTGGGGAGACAATGGTACAAGTGCTAGAAGAAAGGCGCTTCCCTGTCAAGCATCTTAAGCTTTTGGCTACCTCCCGGTCGGCCGGTAAACAGGTCTTGTTTCAGGGAGAACAGCATACAGTTGAAGCTACTGAACAGGATTCCTTTCGTGGCATTGACATTGCCCTGTTTGCTGGCGGCAAAGCTAGCCAAGAATTTGCCCATGCTGCGGTGGAGGCAGGGGCGGTGGTCATTGACAACAGTAGCACCTTTCGTTTGGACCCCGAGGTTCCTCTCGTAGTTCCGGAGGTAAATGCCAATGATGCTAAGGAGCACCATGGCATAATTGCCAACCCCAACTGTTCGACAATCATAATGGTGGTGCCGCTAAAGCCAATTTATGATGCTGTAGGTATAAGCAGGGTAGTGGTTTCTACCTATCAGGCGGTTTCTGGGGCTGGACGAGAGGCCATGGTCGAGCTTTGGGAGCAGACCCAAGATGTGATCTTTGACCGGCCATTTACGCCCAAGGCTTTCCCCCACCAAATCGCCTTCAACCTCATTCCCCATATCGATGTCTTTATGGAGAATGGTTACACCAAAGAAGAAATGAAGATGGTAAAAGAAACCCAGAAGATTTTGCACGATCCTGATATTAGGATATCCGCGACTACAGTCAGAGTACCAGTTCTGCGCAGTCATTCGGAAGCCATTAATATTGAGATTAACCAGGACATTTCCCTAGAGGAAGTAAGAGAGCTGCTATCGCAAGCCCCTGGGGTTAGAGTAATAGATAACCCGGATCAGTTATCTTACCCCATGCCTATTGATGCTTCGGGCCAAGATGATATACTGGTAGGTCGCCTTCGCAAAGATATTTCCTGCTCTAACGGCCTGGTTCTTTGGGTTGTGGGAGACCAGTTACGGAAGGGCGCTGCCACCAATGCCATACAGATAGCTGAGTTGCTCATCAGCTGAAGAGGCGGTGAGTGTCGTGCCTATCCTGGTACAAAAATTTGGCGGGACGTCTTCAGCCACCCCGGAGGCCCGCTCACAGGTGCTGGCAAAAATCATCCATGGGGTAGAAACTGGGCACCAAGTGGTGGTAGTAGTATCTGCTATGGGCCGAAGCGGGGACCCCTATGCCACAGACACGCTTCTGGCCCTGGCTAACAGCGTAACTACGGCTTTTCCAGAGCGAGAGCTTGATCTCTTGTTGTCTTGTGGCGAAATCATTGCTGCCGTTTTAATCGCTGCGTCCCTCAATGAAGCTGGGTATCAAGCCCAAGCTTTGACAGGCAGCCAAGCAGGCATTATCACCGATGATAACCATGGGCAAGCCCGTATTATGGAGGTGCAGCCTACTCGCTTACGTGATCTGCTGGCCAGAAACATAATTCCCGTAGTGACTGGCTTCCAGGGGGCAACCAGGGAAGGGAACGTTACTACCCTAGGTAGGGGAGGTAGCGATATAACTGCAGCTGCGCTAGGAGTTGCGTTGCAAGCTCAGGCCATCGAGATCTATACTGATGTAGACGGCGTTAAGACGGCCGATCCTTTGCTTGTCAAAGAAGCTAAGACCTTGCCGGTAGTGACTTACAACGAAATAGTGAACTTAGCTTATGAAGGTGCCAAAGTCATTCACCCGCGAGCGGTGGAAATCGCTAGTGAGGGCAACATCCCTGTCTACATTAAATCAACCTTTGCGCCCAATAACGACCCGGGTACTTTGGTTACCAATATACCGGAAATTAGTGCCTATGCGCGAATACGAGGAGACCGACCTATTACTGGCATTACTTATGTTCGAAATATCACCCAGATAACCCTTAGAAGGGAAGATAACAGTGGTCCGCAATTCTTAGACTGCTTTCGTTTTCTAGCTGAGGCTAAAATAAGTATTGATTTTATCAACTTAACACCCGAGTGGATTGCTTTTACGGTTGCCAATGAGGTAACCTCACAAGCAGAACAGGTCCTGAATAGGCATGGATTAAGATTTAGATCCAGGCCCAATTGCGCTAAAGTAGCTGCCGTAGGGGCGGGGATGACAGGACTACCCGGAATTATGGCAGGAATAGTTGAGGCTTTACGCAATAAGGGTATTACGGTTTTGCAATCAGCAGACTCTTACACTACCATCTGGTGCTTGGTGGATGAGGGGGATTTAGAGGCGGCCGTACAGGCTTTGCATGACAACTTTAAGCTGGGCGAATGAAGGAGGCTGCAAGCAAGATGAAGGATTTTGGACGAGTCATTACTGCTATGGTTACGCCGTTCAAGCGGGACCAGCAACAAAGCGTCAATTATCAAGCCGCGCAGGAACTAGCAGCCTATCTGGTGGAACATGGTTCCGATGGTATCGTGGTTTCGGGGACGACTGGAGAGTCTCCTACCCTATCTGCCCAGGAGAAGCTGGACTTGATTAAAGCAGTCAAAGAAGCGGTTGGCCAAAGAGCGAAAATAATAGCTGGTACGGGCAGCAATTCTACCAGCGCTTCAATTGAACTGACCAAAAAAGTAGAGGCTCTGGATGTGGATGCTGTTCTCTTGGTAGTGCCTTACTATAACCGTCCTTCCCAGGAGGGTTTGTACCAACACTTTGCTAGCATTGCTCGCAATACTAGCTTACCCTGTATTATATATAATGTTCCTTCCAGGACTGGGCGCAACTTAGAGCCCAAAACCCTGGTGAGGCTGGCAGAAGTAGATAATATTGTCGCAGTGAAGGAAGCCAGCGGAGACTTGAACCAAGCAACGGAATTGGCTTCTTTGTTACCGGAGGATTTCTTGATCTACTCTGGGGATGATGCTTTGACCTTGCCCATCTTGTCGGTGGGTGGGTATGGGGTAATCAGTGTAGCTTCCCATGTTGCTGGCGTCCAGATTCAAAAAGTAATAAGCAGCTACGTATCCGGAAGGGTAAAACAGGCGGCCCAGATCAATTCTCAACTCTTCCCCCTTTACAAGGTAATCTTTATTAATACCAACCCCATTCCAATTAAGGCTGCTGTCAACCTCATTGGCATAGACGTGGGCATCCCGAGGTTGCCGCTGGTGGAGGCTAGCCCACAAGAGATCGCTTCCATCCGGGAGGTTATGGTGAGATTAGGGCTTATTAGCTAGCAAGTAATAACCTAAATCTTAGCGTAAAATAATCATGGGATTTCCCATTCTCTCCCATGGAAAGCTAAGGGCCTAAAAAAGTTGAGACCTCACTCCGAAGTGGGAATTGAAAGGGGGAATGAGGTCTCATGAATAACTTTTCTGAAACCAGAATACCGCATGAGGCCGCTACTTTCAAGGATATTTTACAGTGGGTTTTCGGGATGGTGGCAAAATCCTTTGCCCGCCATATAGGACATCTCTTAACCGCCATGGACCAGGCCCTGGCGGTAAGGAACAAACTTTGTTATACCATGCGGGGGTGGGAGTCCATAGGCAAAAGGAAGAGGACCATCGTTAGCCTGTTTGACCTTGAGATCACCTACTACCCTGCGGGTACCGGAAGAGCATCGAAGGCCAGCTCGCCTACCGCTACCCCCTGGATGAGGCCCTCTTTGAGGACGGAGAGCTCCCATCTACCCGAGACCAGATCGAGACCGCTTTCCGGGAAAAAAGCCGGTCTTCTCCCTGCTGCCATAAGCTCAACCTGCCGTCCTTTGCCAAAGAGGACCTGGTTTGTTCATTCGGACTGTTAGAATATGGCTCCTCTCACTTTCGAAGGATGCGCTACTCTAAAAAGACTGTGGCTATTTATACTTTAGTGGGTATATAGCTCTTCCGCCATCTTAAGCCACCTCTTTGGTGTCTCCCCTTCAGCGGATGCCATCTTAATCTGGATCAAGAAGGTGGCCTTATGCTTTTACCGAGAGGTTGGGCAAGTAGAGCTTTTGGCGTTCGGAAGGCGGTTGGCCAGATTAAGCGTTTTAGGTGCCCCATAGCGGGCTGTCAACGGGCTAACTGGCTAGATTTCTGCAGGGTGATGCTCGGGCATCCTGAAACTTTATGGGCAACGCAAATCGCTTAATTGCTAAACTGTTGCTCGAGCAAGTGCAGTATGTTATAATGACGTTGCGTGAGGATGGATCTCAGTAGAAGAGTGGGTTTTCCCACTCTTTATTACTTCATTAAAAGGCTGTCGGGATCAAGCGGCTCAGGAGGTGGACAGGGTGGGTTCTTTAAAAAATCGTATCCGATCAATGACAGAGCCTCTTATTAGTAACATGGGTTATGAGCTAGTTGACGTGGAATACGCCAAAGAAGGCAAGGAATGGTTTCTCCGTTTTTACGTAGATTCGCCATCAGGAATTACACTAGATGACTGCGAAAGGCTCAGCTACACCTTGAGCGAGCTCCTAGACCGTGAAGACCCTGTGCCTCACGCTTACAATTTACAGGTTTCTTCTCCCGGCTTAGAGAGGCCTCTAAAGAAACCGTCCGATTTCGCCAGATTCGCTGGACGAATGATAACTTTAAAGACTACTCAACCTCTTGAGGGGCACCGTAAGTGGAAGGGGCAAATAGTAAGCGCTCATGAAGAAGGCATAGTGTTGAGGACAGGCGATGTCGAGATGGAGATACCATACGGCCTGATTTCCTCGGCTCGGTTGGCAATTTATTGAGAAAGGTAGGCGGCCACAATTGAACGCGGAATTCATACAAGCATTAAGGGATATTGAAAGGGATAAGGGCATTCCTGCTGACGTTCTTTTGGAGGCGGTGGAGGCGGCCTTGATGTCCGCCTACAAAAAGAATTTTGGTTCCTCACAAAATATCCGCATTACAATGGACCGCAATAGTGGTGAGATCAGCGTGTTGGCCGCCAAGACAGTGGTAGACCAGGTTGAGGATACAAACAATCAAATCTCATTGCAGGAAGCTAGAACTATTAACCCCAATTACGAGCCTGGTGATGTGGTGGAAATAGAGGTCACTCCCAAGGCCTTTGGGCGCATTGCCGCTCAGACTGCTAAGCAAGTGGTAGTACAAAGAATTCGAGAGGCTGAACGGGCCTTGGTCTATGAGGAGTTTGCCAATCGTGAAGCTGACATTGTGACTGGAGTTGTGCGGCGGTATGAAATGCGCAACGTTTATATAGATCTGGGGCGAGCTGAAGCCGTAATGTTGCCCAGCGACCAGATTCCGTCGGAAAGGTACCGGCAGGGTGAACGGCTCAAGGTATATATTACGGAAGTAAAGAGAACTAGCAAGGGTCCGCAAATCCTTGTGTCTCGGACTCACCCTGGACTAGTGAAACGTCTGTTTGAGTTGGAGGTACCGGAAATCCGGGACGGGATAGTTGAAATAAAGGCTATTGCCAGAGAACCAGGGGCTCGTTCCAAAGTAGCTATGGCCTCAAGGGACCAGTTGGTGGATCCAGTAGGCACGTGTGTAGGCCATCGAGGAATGCGGGTGCAGGCAATAGTAAACGAGCTCAGGGGCGAAAAAATCGATGTAGTGCGGTGGGATGCTGATCCAGCCACTTATGTTGCCAATGCCTTAAGTCCAGCCAAAGTAGTTTCGGTCCGTATTGACGGAGATAGCAAATTGGCCCAAGTCATTGTTCCCGATTACCAATTGTCCCTTGCGATTGGTAAGGAAGGGCAAAACGCTCGGTTGGCAGCCAAGTTAACCGGTTGGCGTATCGATATCAAAAGCGAATCTAAGGCGCTAGAGGAGCGTCAAAACGAAGGGGAAGGTGATGATGTCTAGGTCAAGGCGAATTCCCCAGAGAATGTGCATTGGGTGCCGGCAACGCTACAACAAGCGGGATTTAGTACGCATAGTAAGAACCCCAGAGGGAGCGGTGGTTGTTGACCCGACTGGAAAACGTTCAGGTAGAGGGGCCTACCTTTGCCTACAAGAAGAGTGCTTGGCCAAATCCCTGAAAGCTAAAATCTTGGAAAAGGCATTGATGGTGCCCATCGCTGCGGATACAGCCGAAGACTTGGCTAAGCAAATTGGCGAGTTAGTCAAGATTAAATCCAAAGAGGGGATGAAACTTCCCATGAAGTAGCATACATTTCCAAGGAGGTGATTGAATGGCTAAAACTCGGGTTTATGAGCTTGGCCGAGAGCTGGATCTAAGTACTAAAGAGATGATGAACTTATTGCACAACCTAGGAATTACCGTCAAAAGCCATATGAGCACCCTTGAAGAGCACGAAATTGAACTAGTTAGGAACCGTGCAGGCGGCCGCGATCAAGATGCGTTGATCCAAGAAAAGGCTGAGGAAAAAGAAAAAAAAGGGGAAAAGGAAGCCGCCGGTAAAAGCCCAGGTCAGCCGAAAGTCTCTACCCAGGACCAACAAATGAAGCGAGTCGAAACCCGAAACCCGAGAGCGCTAACTACAAGCGTGAGCAAGAAGCCGGCTAAGAGCGAGCCCTTGGCTACCCTTTTCCATAACAAGGATTTCGAGCATGACGAACATGAGCCGGCTATGCCTCGGAGACAAAGAATTCGTAAACGCCCTTCTGAGGAAAGGGGTTTTAGGAAGGGTAAGGCACATCAAAAAAAGCTGAGGGCACAAGTACCCATTCCTACCGTACGTAAGAAAATAACCCTCGAGAGCGATATTAGTGTTCAAGAGCTGGCAAGGGCTATTGGCAAAACCAGCAGCCAGGTCATTAGCAAGCTGATGGAGCTTGGTACTATGGTAACAGTCACCCAGATCGTTGACATAGATACTGCGGCTGTGGTTGCTAGCGAACTGGGTGTTGAAGTTGAGATCAAGCAAAGGCAAAACTTGTTGGAGCTGACGGAGGAGGCTGATGATCCTTCACAGTTGGTCCCAAGGCCACCGGTGGTGACAGTCATGGGTCACGTGGACCATGGCAAAACTTCTCTTCTTGATGCTATTAGGCAAACCAACGTTACCGAAGAAGAGCCGGGCGGCATCACCCAACACATAGGCGCTTATCAGGTCGAAGTCCAAGGCAAGAAGATAACCTTTATAGACACGCCAGGCCATGAGGCATTTACAGCCATGCGAGCCAGGGGTGCCCAAGCTACCGATATTGCTGTATTAGTAGTGGCGGCTGATGATGGGGTGATGCCACAAACAGTGGAGGCTATTAACCACGCTAAGGCTGCCGGGGTGCCCATCGTAGTGGCTTTAAATAAGATCGATAAAGCTGATGCTCAACCCGACCGAATCAAACAGCAGTTATCAGACTACGGATTGATTCCTGAAGAGTGGGGAGGAGATACCGTAGTAGTGCCTGTTTCTGCCGTATATAAGACCAACATCGACCAGCTGCTGGAGATGATACTCTTAGTAGCCGACCTCGCAGAACTTAGGGCTAATCCCAATCGGCCGGCGCGAGGGGTAATTATTGAGGCCGAACTGGACCGTCGGCAAGGTCCCGTAGCCACGGTTCTGATCAAAAACGGCACGCTCCAGTTAGGCGATTATGTCGTGGCTGGCCCTGTCTACGGCCGGGTAAGGTCGATGGTGAATTTCAAGGGAGAAAGGCTGAAAAAAGCTGAACCTTCAACGCCAGTACAGGTGACGGGTTTGTCTGGGGTACCTGAGGCCGGCGATCAGTTGAGGGTAGTGGATAGTGAACGGGTGGCACGGCAAATTGCTGAGGCTTGGCACGAGGAACGAAAACAAATTGAGTGGGCCAAGGCTGGTCGACTTAGCACCCAGGATCTTTTCGATCAGATGGGGAAAGGATCTGTCAAAGAGCTAAGCCTTATCGTAAAGGCCGATACCCAGGGTACGGCGGAAGCCCTTTCGCAAGCTTTGTCTAGACTGGGTAATGAGGAGGCTAGGGTAAAGGTTATCCATTCGGGCGTAGGTGCGGTTACTGAAACCGATGTCATGTTGGCATCTGCTTCGGGTGCCATGATCGTAGCTTTTGATGTCCGGCCGGACATGAATGCGTCTAAGGCTGCAGAGAAGGAAAAGGTAGAAATCCGAACTTACCGGATCATTTATGAGGCGCTGGATGAAGTCAAGAGCAAATTGTCTGGTCTTCTTGAGCCTCAACTTAAAGAGGTACACCTGGGCCGAGCTGAAGTTAGAGCTACTTTCCGGGTTCCCAAGGTCGGCGTGGTCGCCGGGGCTTACGTGGTGGAAGGCAAGCTACAGCACCATGCCAGAGCCCGTTTAATACGCAACGGGACCATAGTTCATGAGGGTCGTATAGCATCTTTGAAAAGGTTTAAAGATGATGTTAAGGAAGTGGCCCAAGGCTTTGAGTGTGGAGTAGGATTAAGCAATTTCGATGATATTAAAGAAGGAGATATAATAGAAGCATTTGTCATAGAAGAAATCAAGAGGGAGCTGTAGGGGGTGGCCCAGTTGTCTTCCCGCCGCGCTGACAGACTGGCTGAAGCTATAAAAAAGGAAGTAGCCCACATGCTTCAGGACGAGATCAAGGATCCACGCATTGGTTTTGCTTCGGTTACGCAGGTTACGGTGTCATCGGACTTGCGTTATGCTAAGATTTTTGTAAGCGTGTTGGGCGACGAAGAGGCTAAGAGAGATACTCAGGCGGGGTTGGAGAACGCTGCCGGCTATATCCGCAGAGAGCTCGGCCGCCGCATTGCGCTTCGGTATGTGCCCGAAATCTCCTTCAAGATTGATTCTTCTATTGAACATGGGGTCCATATATCCAAGCTTCTCAGTGAGGTTAAGAAGGAAGATAACTAGGTAAGTTATGAAAAACCCAATCCTACACCAGATAAGTGAAACGTTAAGCCGAAGCGAGACCATAGGGCTAACATCTCATGTTTTGCCTGACGGTGATTCTATTGGTTCCGTAGTAGGGCTGGAACTAGCACTAAAAAAGCTGGGCGTAAAGACTGAGGTTTTTTTGGCTGACCCTGTTCCCCAAACCTACCAATTTTTATTAGGTTCTAATGCGGCTCAGTCCAGGGTTTGGGCTGGCGTTCCTGATAACTTGCCGGAAGTAATCGTGGTTTTGGACTGCACCGACCTGTCACGCTTGGGAGAGGGAATGGCAGATAGAATCGCCGGCAAAACGTTAATTAATATCGATCACCACGTTAGTAACCAATACTTTGGTGCTTATAATTGGGTTGAACCTGGAGCTGCGGCCACCGGGGAAATGGTATATTCATTAGTCAAGCTCTTGGGGGTTGCTATTGATAGGGAGATAGCAACGGCACTGTTAACAGCCATAACCACTGACAGTGGGTTTTTCAGGTATGACAATACCAGGCCTCAGTCGCTGCGGGTAGGAGCGTGCTTGCTGGAAGCGGGCGCAGATTTGGCCATGATTCGCGAACATCTCTGGGAGAATAAGTCAGTTGTAAGTATGGAACTGTTAGGAAAAGCCTTGTCAACTTTGTCGCTAACTGACGATGGGCGAGTTGCATGGGTAGCGCTATCGGCGCCAACCTTGAAAGAACTAGGTGCTGATGGGGAACATTGCGAGGGCTTCGTTGATTATCCTAAATCCATCAAGGGAGTGGAGATAGGCATCTTTTTTCGAGAAATCGACAATTCCACTGTCAAAGTGGGCTTTCGGTCGAAAAGGTACGCCGATGTCAATCGTCTTGCTTCTATGTTTGGTGGCGGTGGCCACCCTCGAGCAGCCGGATGCACTATCCATGGTAGCCTGCCGGTGGTGATAAAGCAAGTAACTTCAGCGGCTCAAAAGTTATTGGATGAAGGTGCTGGCCATGGACGGCCTTAGCGGCCTCCTTCCGGTGATTAAGCCTCCAGGAATGACTTCTTTTGCCGTCATCCGGCAGGTAAAACGAATACTCAAGGGCGTACGCAAAGTAGGTCATGGTGGAACTTTGGACCCTGAGGCTTCAGGGGTATTGATTTTAGGCCTTGGCCGGGCAACTAGGGCTTTGGAGTATTGCCTTGGTCTGCACAAGACGTACCGGGCCGAAGTAATATTTGGACTGACTACTGATACCCAGGACTTGTCAGGTCGAATAGTGAAGTACCAGCCGGGAAGTAAGTTGGAGGCCGAAAGCGTGGTCCGGGCGGCGATGACTCTCCGGGGAGAAATCTTGCAAGTCCCTCCTATGGTATCAGCCATACGCTATCAGGGCCGCAGACTTTACCAGTGGGCTCGAGAAGGAGCGGTGGTTCCGCGAACAGCTCGCGCTGTCGTTATCTATCGTTTTGATGTGCTGGATTTCTTCTGTTCACCCTTTCATCCGCGAGCCATAATTGAAGTTGAGTGTAGCTCTGGAACTTACGTCCGATCTCTAGCTGACAGCCTTGGGGGTGTACTGGGATGCGGTGCAACTCTAGGGTTTTTAGTCCGAGTCCGGGTTGGAAACCTTGGACTTGGCGATTGTTTTAGCTTGGAGGAGGTGCTGCACCTGGCCAAGGCTGGGAGACTTCAAGAAGCCTTGCGGAGTCCAGATGTGTTTCTTAGTAACTGGCCGGTGTTTTGGGTTACACCTGAGGAGGAGGCCAGGTTAATTCAAGGCCAAAAAGTGTTTTTAGTTAGACCCTACTCCCAAGACAAATTAGTTCCTGAGCAATATTGTCGAATCTACGGGCCTGACGGAAAACTGTTGGGTATTGGCTGGGTGTCACCAAACAACGAACAGCTTGCGGTACAAGTGAGGAAAATGCTGCGCTAACGATTGAAACGATTGGGGAGAAATATATTATGAGGGTATTTATGGGACGAGCCCATCCCATCGATAAACGGCGCATAGTAGCCATTGGCAATTTTGATGGGGTGCACGTTGGCCACCAGCAGTTGTTGAAGCTGACCATTCAAACGGCGAAGACTTCTGGCTGCTACGCCACCGTCCTCACCTTTTTCCCTCACCCCGGTCAGGTTTTAAAGGGCTCGAGGTTTTTCCCTTATCTTACCACAGTGGAAGAACGCATACGTTTACTCCTGCTTGCCGGAGTAGACGAAGTAGTAGTTTATCCCTTTTCCAAAGCCATTGCTGATATGGATCCGCAAGAGTTTATTGATAAAGTGCTTCTCAGGGAACTCAAGGCTGCGGCAACAGTAGTAGGCTTCAATTTTACCTTTGGCAGGTCTGGCATGGGGTCTACTTCTCTACTGAAGAAAGTGGGTCAGCAGCTGGGATTTGCTTCTATGGTGGTTCCTCCGGTTACTGTGGGTAACCTACCGGTTAGTAGCAGCCTCATCCGTTCATCCCTGCAGAAAGGCGATTTAGATCTAGCCTCTCAGCTCTTAGGGCGGTCGCCGGCCCTGGAGGGAAAAGTCATCAGGGGCCAAGGGTTGGGACACCAGTTGGGATTTCCTACCGCCAACATTGAATTGTGGCCTAACCTTTTGCTTCCTAGGTACGGGGTCTATGCTACCCGGGTCAAGGTAAGGAGCCTATGGTATAGAGGATTAACCAACATTGGACTTCGCCCTACTTTTGGTGGTAGCAAGGTGCCTACGGTAGAAACATATTTGTTGGATTTTCAGGAAGACATATATGGTGAGTTTATTAGGCTGGAATTGGAGAAATATATTCGTCCAGAAATCCGCTTTTCCACGCCCGAGCAGTTGTTAGAGCAGATATCGCAAGATGTAACCCTAGCCCGCCAGCTGAAATAATCTCAGCTATCTCGAGCCCACCACGTACCCTTCTAGCAACCCTTTTGAAAATTCTTTCGATAAAATTGAAACTTAACTTCTGCACCTGCAGGAATTTTTTCCACTCTAGCGAATTACTGGGGTGTAGTGGAGTAGAGTGGATGATAGTGCCACAAAGTGGAGTAGAGTCCATGTTTATTGGTGAGTATTTGCATGGCATCGATGAAAAAGGCAGGATAATTATCCCGGCCCGTTTTCGAGAAGCTCTTGGTAACCGCTTTATCATCACTAAGGGCCTGGATCAATGTCTCTTTATCTATACGCAAGCAGAATGGAGGGCCATAGAACAGAAGCTTAAAGCTTTACCTTTTACCAAAGGAGAGAATCGAGCCTTTTTGCGGTTGTTCTTTTCTGGAGCTGCCGAATGTGAAATGGATCGTCAGGGGCGTTGTGTTCTACCCCCACACCTGCGCGAATACGCCGGTTTGACCAAGGACGTAGTGATAATTGGAGTAAGTAGCCGGGTGGAAATATGGAGCCAGGAGCGTTGGGAAGCCTATAGCCAGGAGGCGGGAAAACAATATGCCCAGTTGGCTGAAAAAATGGAGGTAACTATTTGATGTCCACCGACCTGGCCGATGCCAAACATATTCCGGTTTTACTAGAAGAAGTCTTGGCCTACTTGCAGGTGAAAGAGGGCGGCACATACGTGGATTGCACTGTCGGGGCTGGCGGCCATTGTTATAGGATTGCTGAAAAAGTGGGCTCCCAAGGTAGAGTAATTGGCATTGACCGCGATCAAGAAGCTATAGAAGTAGCTCGAAAAAGATTATCCAGATTCCTGGACCGGGTAGAGCTGGTAAGAGCCGATTTTCGCGACCTGAGGATAGTCCTCGACGATAAGGGTGTTAGCAAAGTTGATGGCTTTCTTTTTGACTTAGGAGTGTCCTCTCTCCAACTAGATAATGCTGGTCGCGGATTCAGCTATATGCACTCTGGTCCCTTAGATATGCGCATGGACCAGCGCTTATCAGTGACCGCCTACGATCTGGTCAACCAATTGCCAGAAGATGAGTTGGCTAGAATAATCGAGCTGTATGGAGAAGAAAGGTGGGCCAAGAGGATTGCGCGCCAAATAACCCTAAGGCGGAATCGGGCAACCATCGCTACCACTAAGGATCTAGTGGACATAATTAAGGAAGCTATTCCGGCTCGAGCCCGCCGCCGGGGTCCGCACCCGGCCAAACGAACCTTTCAGGCTCTAAGGATAGCCGTGAACCAAGAGCTGGACGCGATACCCTTGGGCCTACAGGTAGCTGTAAGATACTTGGCTTTGGGCGGGAGGATTTGCGTGATATCTTTTCACTCTCTGGAGGACCGGATAGTAAAGAGGTACTTTCAAGAACTTTCTCGTGGGGCTGCAGTTGAACCTCTGCCGGGATTAAAGATGAGAATGGTCACCAAGAAAGCGATTCGCCCGCAAGAATTGGAAGCCAAGGTTAACCCTCGGGCTCGGAGTGCTCGCTTAAGGGTAATCGAGAAGGTTGAGGGGTTCTAAGTAAAACAGGGGGTGCATAATTTTGGTAACAGCACGAAAAGCCTTGGCCGGACTGCCTGTAGCTTCCCAGCCATTACCCAGGCCCAAGAAGAAACGCAAAGGAGATCGCCTGCTCTTAGCGTTGGAAATTCTATTAGCGTTGGGGATAGGTTTAGTTATTACCTCAATTCACGCTGCCTTGGTTGAGAAAGGGTACCAGATTAACCAGTTGAAAGGAGCTAACCACGAGATACGGGTGGAGAATGAGCGACTTGAGCTGAGCTTAGCCCAGCTGCAATCCCCTGAGAGGATTAGCCAGTTGGCTCGCCAAAAATTAGGTATGCAACCTCCTGGTGCCAAAGATTACGTTTATGTTGCCGGCCAAGCGCCGACACCAAAGGAACAACCACCTTCCAAGCAGGTGCAAGTGGTTAATTTGGCCCCGCCGCGGGCTCAGGCTAGCCACAAACTGGCTGCAGCTCTCCACAAGCTGAGCTTGGTTTCAGAGGTGATAGCAGTCCAGAACTAACTCTGACTCGGCTGGAGGCATATTGGCCTTATGGAAACTAAGGTTTTCCTGCGAAAGAGAATTGCCGGGCTATGGATATTGTTTTCGGCCATTCTTTTTGTTTTGCTATTTAGGGTGGGGTGGCTTCAATTTGTTGAAGGAGGTCGTTTACAGGAACGGGCCCAGAACATAAGTACGTGGAAAGTACCGGTCAAGGCCCGGCGCGGCATCATTTATGATGCCAAGATGAGAAAGCTTGCTTTGAGCGTAAGCTCTGATTCTGTTGGTGCTTTTCCAGCTGAAGTAAAAAAGTCGGGCAAAGCTACTGAAATTGCTCAGCAGCTAGCTGGTATTCTCAAGATGCCCACAGAGGAAGTGCTGAGTAAGATTACCTCCAACCAGGCTTTTGTATATGTCAAGCGCCAACTTACCGATTTCCAAGCTGGCAACCGAATCAAGACCTTAAAACTTCCCGGCATAAAGGTATACGAGGAGAGCAAGCGGTTTTATCCCTATGGCACGCTGGCTGCTCAAGTTCTCGGTATAGTCGGGATAGATAACATTGGGTTGGGAGGGTTGGAAGCTTATTATGATCGGTTCTTGCAGGGCGTGGACGGGAGCATTATGGCTCGGTTCGATGCTTTTGGGCATGAGATCCCGGGAACCAGGGAATCGTTTGTTCCCCCCAAAGATGGGAACTCTTTGGTTTTGACCATAGATCAGAATATACAGTTTTTTGCCGAGCGGGAACTGGATAAGCTGATGCAGAGTGCGCGGCGTCCCAAGCGGGCAGCCATTGTAGTTATGCGACCTCAAACCGGCGAGATTCTAGCTATGGCTAGCCGCCCCGCATTTGATCCTAATGATTATAATGCCTATCCCGAGGAGAACCGGCGCAACCTAGCTACCTCCCTAAACTACGAGCCTGGTTCTACTTTTAAAATTGTAACGGCTGCAGCAGCAATGGAGGAGGGTGTAGTTAAGCCGGGAGAGCGGTTTTATGATCCTGGCTATATCCGGGTTGGTTCGGATATGATCAAATGTTGGTTATACCCTGATAGCCATGGGAGCCAGACCTTCGAAGAGGCGGTGCAAAACTCGTGCAACCCGGTGTTTGTAACCTTGGGCCTGCGTTTGGAAGAGAAACAGCAAGGCCTTCTTTATAAGTATATTCAAGCCTTTGGTTTCGGTCGATCAACCAGGGTAGATTTTCCTGGGGAAGAGTATGGGATTCTGATACCGGCCGATAAGATCAAGGATATTAATATTGCTACTATTTCCATAGGCCAGGGCATAGCTGTAACTCCTTTGCAGCTGCTCAGTGCAGCTTGCACAGTAGCCAACGGTGGAATAATGGTCCGGCCGCACCTGGTAAAGGAAATCCGAGATCCATCGGGAAAAGTGATTCAAAGTTTTAATCCTGAACCGGTTGGCCAAATTATATCTTCCCAAACAGCCAAAGAATTATGTCTAGATCTGGAAAGGGTTGTCAGTAACGGTACTGGCCGCAATGCTTACATTGAAGGTTACCGGGTTGCTGGCAAGACCGGTACGGCGCAGAAGGCTGGACCTCACGGCTACCAAGAAGGTAAGTACATAGCCTCATTTTTAGGTTTTGCTCCCGCTAATGATCCGCAGGTGGCTGCCATAGTTATAGTAGACGAGCCCCAAGGTTACCCCTATTTTGGAGGAACGGTAGCTGCCCCGATTTTTCGAGCGGTGGTGGAGGATACCCTCAAATACTTACAGGTTCCAAAGCAGGTGCCGACTTTGCCGCAAGACCAGCCTGCCAGTGGGAATGTCAACCTAATTCCACATTTTGCTATACCGCCAGTAATAGGACTTAACAAAGAGCAAGCCGAAATAGCTATAAGGGCGGCGGGCATGCTCCCCAAGTTCACTGGCAAAGGGCAGGTCGTTGTCAGCCAGGCGCCAGAAGGGTTAAAGAGGAAACCTTTGGGTACTCAGGTCATCCTGTCTTTGGGCGAAGGTAGTCCTGGTGCTTGGGTTATGGTGCCTGATGTTACCGGATATCGTTTGCGAGAAGCAGCGGAAATAATGGAAGCTATGGGCTTGCGTATGGTTTCAACCGGAGATGGGGTTGCCCAAAAGATAAGCCCTGAACCAGGAAGCCGAGTACCTGTTGGGAGCAGTATCCAGGTAGGGTTTGGCCCTCAGTCGAAGCAACTAAAAGAGCCTTAACAAGTCGGGGAGTTTAATTGAAGTAGTATCCTAGCAGCTGGACCTTCAGCATGGATAATTGGAAGGTACTAATTTTTAGGAGGAGTTCTCAGATCTTGCCAGGATGGTTATAAATAGTGATAGACAAGTAAGCTGGCATATGGTGAGCTCTAGGAGGCAAGTTGGTTGATGGGTAAAGGCGCAAGGCTCAGCGAGGTTCTGGAAGGTGTCAAGATAATCGAAAAGATCGGTGGCGCAGATCCGGTTGTAAATGGCATTGCTTACGATTCGCGCAAAGTCAAACCCGGGGATGTTTTCGTGTGTATTCAGGGGTATCGGACCGATGGCCACCGATACGCTGGCGAGGCCCTTCAACGTGGGGCCGTAGCTTTGGTCTTTGAAAAGGATCTGGAGGTTCCCCTGGGCATAGCAGGAGTGAAGGTGAAGGATAGCCGAACAACCTTGGGTCTGCTAGCTGCTAATTTCTATGGACACCCATCACATAGACTTCGGCTTATAGGGGTAACTGGAACTAACGGGAAGACTACTACTACCCACCTGATTGAGCGGATTATGCAAAAAGCTGGTTTAAGAGCGGGTCTGATTGGTACTATTGCCAACCGCATCGGCGATCGACATCTGGCTGCGATCCACACTACCCCCGAATCGGCCGATCTTCAGGAATTGCTGGCCTTGATGGTTGAAAATGGAGCAAAATATGCGGTAATGGAAGTGTCTTCCCACGCGCTTCAACTTAACCGGGTTGCTGGCTGCTATTTTTCTGGTGCCGTTTTTACTAACCTTACTCAAGACCATCTGGACTTTCACTCCGACATGCAGGAATATGCTAAGGCCAAGTCATTGTTGTTTTCTAGTTTATATCCTGCTATTGGAGTTTTGCCGTACGCTATCATCAATGCTGATGATCCCTGGGGCCATTTCATGCACGATCATTGCCGGGTTCCGGTGTGGAAATATGGGATTAAAACCCAATCGGCTGATTTTTGGGCAGGCGAAGTCTCTCTTTCGTCTCAGGGGACTACGTTTCTTGCCCATGGTCCTTGGGGTCAGGTTGAAGTTCATCTGCAGCTGCCTGGTTGGTTCAACGTATACAATGCTTTAGCGGCTATGGCGGTAGGCTACCTGGAGCAGCTTGACCTGGGTGTGACGGTGGCAGCTTTGGAAAGTTTGCCCGGGGTACCTGGACGATTCGAAAGAGTGGATTGTGGCCAAGATTTCACTGTCATCGTTGATTATGCCCACTCTCCCGACAGCCTGAAGAAAGCATTGCAGACAGCGCGGCAAATTACTTCAGGCCAGCTGATCTGTGTTTTCGGCTGCGGAGGCGATCGGGACCGGGGAAAGCGCCCTTTGATGGGTGAGGTAGCCGGCAAGTATGCCGATCAAGTAATAGTTACCTCGGACAATCCCCGTAGCGAAAATCCGATAGCAATTATTGACGATATCCTCTCTGGACTGGCTCGATCCGGCGATACCAAGGTGAAAGTCCTCAAAGACCGACGGGAAGCCATACATGAAGCCTTGCGGGGTGCTCGGTCTGGGGACTTAGTGCTTATTGCCGGCAAAGGGCATGAGACCTACCAAATCATTGGAGATCAAGTACTACCGTTTGATGATCGAGAAGTGGTACGGGAATTTTTTGGAAGGGGTAGCCAATATTGAATCTGACACTGGCGGAAATAGCTCAGGCTATAGGTGGTACTGGCATAAGGCCGGACCTATCCAGCTTGGTGGCCAAAGGGGTCAGCATTGATAGTCGAACAGTCCGGTCCAACCAATTGTTTTTCGCATTACCAGGCAAAAACACCGATGGACACCTCTATGTAGCGGCAGCCTTAAGGGCAGGCGCCTGTGCTGCTGTCATCTCCAACCCAGAAAGCAGGTCTGGGCTAACTAGCGAGGAAAAGGCCCGCACCATCTTAGTTCCCAATACTTTAATTGCACTACAGGCATTAGCTCATTCAGTTCGGCAAAGGTTTAATGGGCCGGTAATAGCAGTCACTGGCAGCACCGGCAAGACTAGCACCAAAGATATCCTAGCCTCAGTTCTAAGATTTAAATGGAAAGTGCTAGCGTCGGTAGGAAGTTTCAATAATGAGATTGGGTTGCCACTAACTCTGCTGGGCTTGGAAGCCAATCATTCAGCCGTGGTTTTGGAAATGGCGATGCGTGGCCGCGGGCAAATTAAAGAGCTTTGCCGGATTGCCCGGCCGACTGTTGGCTTGATAACCAATATTGGTATGGCGCACATGGAACTTTTGGGCAGTCAGGAAGCCATAGCTTTGGCCAAGGGTGAACTCTTGGAGGGAACCGATGCTGGAGGTTTTGTTGTCCTAAATGGTGACGACAAGTGGTGTCGCCGCATAGCCAAACTCTATCCTGGCCGGATCATGTGGTACGGGATAGGTAGCCCAGTCGATATCAGGGGAAAAGTGATAGATTCTGAGATCCACGGGAGCCGAGTTGAGGTGTTGACTCCCAGTTGGGAGCGAGAGTTTTGGATAGGAGCACCTGGTCTTCACAACGTATATAATGCTTTGGCAGCTATAGCCGTAGCTTGGGGGCTTGGCTTTGAACCCGAAACAATCGAGCCAGGCTTGGAAAGCATTGCTTTGCCACCCATGCGACTACAAAGGTTGACTGGCGCCAGCGGGGCCCAGGTAATCAATGACGCATACAACGCCAATCCAGATTCTGTCAAAGCAGCTTTGCAATTCTTGGCTACAATTCCTGGAGACTTTCGAATTGCAGTGTTGGGAGATATGCTGGAATTAGGAGTGCGAGAGGAGGAGGCACACCGTGCCTGTGGAAGGTATGCTTGGGAGGTGGGGGTTAATGTCCTGGTCACCATCGGGGAGCGAGCCCGTTGGATCGCCGATGAGGCAATAAAGGTAGGAATGAAGCCCGAAAAGGTGTTTTGGGCGGCAACTTGGCAGGAGGCTAGAAATTTCCTGCAGCAATTCAACCGCCCAAAAGCTATAATCCTGGTTAAGGCTTCTCGAGCTATGCAGCTTGAGAAGCTGGTTGACAGTTTGGTCCAATAGTTAGCGAATGGAGAGTCTCGTTTATGGGTCCGGACCAGCTCAAGCCTTTAGTAATCAGCTTCCTTATAACTGCGGCATTGGGTCCTGTTCTTATTCCGTTTTTGCGGAAGCTTAAAATCAGACAGAGCGTGCGCGACGATGGGCCGAGGACCCATTTGGCCAAGAGCGGTACGCCAACTATGGGCGGTCTGCTATTTTTGGTGGGGAGTAGTATTGGCATATTTGCTGCAGCTCAATATGCTGCTGCCCTTTATGTAGGACTTTTAGGCTTCCTTGGTTATGGCTTAATTGGATTAATGGATGATTATATCAAGGTTGTCCGCCGGCAACCATTGGGGTTAAAAGCGCGGTATAAACTGGGGGCACAAGTATTATTGGGTGCATTACTTGGTCTTTTGGTAGCCGGAAACCTGGGGCGGGGCACTGAAATCATCTTTCCAGGGACAGCTTACGAATGGAAGTTAGGCTGGTGGTACCTTCCTTTTGCAGTATTAGTTCTTTCGGGGACTACCAATGCTGTCAATCTCTCCGACGGTTTAGATGGATTAGCTGCAGGTCTGATGGTCATAGCCATGGTCGGTTTGGCGGTAGTGGTAGGAGGTTCGGGAAATTGGGAATGGGCCATGTTTGCCATCGCCATAGCGGGTGGTTGTATTGGATTCTTGGTCTACAATTATTACCCTGCCAAAGTGTTTATGGGCGATACCGGCTCGCTGGCTCTGGGGGGAGCGCTGGGGACCATGGCCTTAGCTACCAAGACCGAGCTGCTTCTGCCGCTTTTAGGCGGCGTATTTGTCATTGAAGCTCTATCGGTAATCATTCAGGTGATAGCCTTTCAAGTCTGGGGAAAAAGGGTCTTCCGGATGAGTCCGTTGCATCACCATTTTGAGCTGCTAGGCTGGCCAGAGAGAAAGGTAGTTCACTTGTTTTGGTGCACGGCCATAGTCTTTGCTGTTGTAAGCATAATGGTGATGCGGGGCACGACTCCCACCTAATCTTGGTGCTTTCTTTATGGTTAGGAGAGATCAATAGATGCTAGTAGCACCCAAAACTAAGGTACTAGTAGTTGGTTTAGGTAAGAGTGGTCTAGCGGCAGCCCACTTGCTAAGGGAACTAGGTGCTGACTTGACGGTAACCGACAGCCAGGGGGCGAGCGTGCTTGGCGACAAGCCGGCCTGGCTCAAAGCAGTTAACTTCATTCCTCAGCACAGCCTTCAGGACCAAATTGATAGTTTTCAGTTGGTAGTGGTTAGCCCTGGAGTTCCGTTAACCCTTCCATTTCTGACTAAAGCAAAGAAGCTTGGCATTCCCATATGGAGCGAACTCGAGCTAGGTTTTCGGTACCTGAAAGGCAAGGTGGTAGCGGTGACGGGTACTAACGGCAAAACTACTACCACCCATTTATTGGGCCAGCTGTTTCGTGATGCAGGTTATCCAGTGATTGTAGCTGGTAACGTAGGCGTTCCTCTGTCTACCCTATTAAGGAATGTGTCTGTGGGTGGGGTAACAGTGCTTGAGGCATCTAGTTTTCAACTTGAAGCCGTTGACCGGTTCCACTGCTGGATTGCGGTTATTACCAATATAACTCCTGACCATTTAGATCGCCATGGTTCCTTACAAGAGTACGTACGTTGTAAGGCTAACATCCTGAGAAATCAGAGCGAATCGGATTATGCCGTTCTCAACTACGATGATGCTATCGTACGTGAGTTAAGGGATCGAACTCAGGGTACAGTTATCTATTTTAGCCGGCAAACGATACCCCCTGCTCCATCTGTGTATATCGAACAGGGTTGGGCCCAGGTTAACTTTGGTGGCGAAAGCTACTCAGTCGTTTCAACCTCCTCTTTCTCGCTGCGGGGCAGCCACAACGTTGAAAACTGCTTGGCCGCCATTGCCGTTGGCGTGGCAGCAGGGATTGACCCGGCCATTATTGCCCATACTCTGGCAACTTTTCCGGGAGTGGCCCACCGATTGGAAACAGTTGATAACCTTGGAGGGATCGAGTTTATAAACGATTCCAAGGGAACCAACCCTGATGCTGCTATCAAGGCTTTGCAGTCGTTTGAGCGCCCTATCATATGGATTGGAGGGGGGAGGAACAAGGGGAGTAGCTTTGAGTTGCTAGCGAAGGAAGTGCAGAAACGGGCGCGTTACGCAATAGTACTTGGAGAATCCGCTCATGAAATCATCGAGGCCTTAGATGCTGTGGGCTACCGTCAGTATATATCAGTTTCTGGTCTGGAGGAGGCAGTCTATCAGGCTTACCAGCTAGCTCAACCGGGTGACGTGGTCCTATTATCCCCTGCCTGTGCCAGTTGGGATATGTTTCGCAGCTATGAGGAAAGGGGAGATAAATTTAAGGAATTGGTATCAAACTTGCGGGAGGGCAAACAGTGCCGCAAAAAAGAAGGGGCAATATCGACCTCGGCCTCTTATTGACTGTCGGTGCTCTTTTAAGCATTGGTTTGGTCATGGTATTTAGTTCCAGTGCTTATAGTGCCAGGTGGGAATTCAACGACAGCTTTTATTATCTAAAACGACAGCTAGTTTGGGCGCTGATGGGACTGGTTGTGATGTTCTGGTTAGCCAACGTCAACTACTATCGCATCCAGCGCCTATCTATTCCCATACTTGCGATGACTATATTATTGTTGGTCCTAGTCCTGGTTCCGGGCGTGGGATTGTCAATCAAGGGTGCTAGCAGGTGGCTTGGCTTTGGCCCTCTACGGTTTCAGCCTTCAGAACTAGCCAAGCCAGCAATGGTAATTTTCTCTGCCTGGTATTTGACCAATTACCAAGAACAACTGCGGTCGTTTGTCAAGGGCATGGCTCCCTTTTTGCTTGTTCTAGGCTTAATCTGTGGTTTGGTTCTGGCCCAACCTGACTTGGGGACAGCAGTGGCGATTGCCGGCACCATGTATTTCATGTTGTTCCTAGCCGGGGCTAGGTCTGGGCACCTCACCCTTTTAGCTTTATTAGGAATTGCGGTGGGTATGGCAGCTATCATAACTGCACCATACCGCCTGGAGCGGCTTACAGCCTTTCTTAACCCTCATGCCGACCCCTCTGACACTGGATGGCAGACTTTGCAATCACTCTTAGCCTTGGGTTCTGGCAGCTTTTTCGGCGCTGGACTTGGAGGAGGCATAGGGGTTGCCTTTTACGTTCCCGAGCGGCATACTGATTTTATATTTGCTATTCTGGGGGAGCAGCTGGGGTTCCTAGGGGCCATGTTGATTATAGGATTATTTGCGGTCCTGGCTTGGCGGGGCTTTCGGATCGCTATCAACGCCCCCAACCATTTTGCATCCCTGCTGGCTGCAGGGGTGACTACCATGGTGCTTCTCCAGGCTGTCATTAACATTGGAGTAGTTTCCGGCACCTTGCCGGTGACTGGTATCACCTTACCTTTTCTAAGCTATGGAGGTTCATCGTTGTTATTTACCTTAGCAGGGATGGGGATGCTCCTAAATATATCTCGTTTTGCAATTAAGCATTGAGGAAGTGCGGAACGTGAGGGTAATACTTGCCGGCGGCGGTACTGGCGGCCACATCTACCCAGCTATTGCCATTGCCAGAGGGTTGAAAAACCGTTTCCCGGAAATAAAGCTGCTGTTTATTGGCGGAGATCGGGGAATGGAGGCTAGCCTAGTCAGGCGAGAGGGTCTGTCGTTTAGGCCTATCACTGTTTCCGGCTTGGAACGGAGGCTTTCTTGGTCAACCCTGGTGGCTTTATCTCGTGTTCCCCGAGGGCTCTTTCAAGCCTGGGAGTTGATCCGGGGATTTCGCCCTAATATAGTGGTTGGGACGGGAGGATATGTTTGTGGCCCGGTGGGGTTGGCGGCCTTATTGGCGAGGGTGCCTCTGGTTTTGCACGAACAGAATGCTTTTCCGGGTCTTACCAACCGGATTCTCTCTCGTGGAGCTGCCCTGGTAATGTTGAGCTTCCCTGAGGCCCGACGGTTTTTGCCTGCCGGGATTCGTACTGAAGTTACAGGTCTACCGGTTCGACCGGAAATAATCGCGCGAAATCGAAACGAAGCCCGACAAAGGTTGGGGCTGAGAACCTCTGACCGTCTTACTTTGGTAGTAGGCGGAAGCCGAGGCGCAAAAACCCTCAATGAGGCTGCGATTGAATTAGTGCGGGCTTGGCAAAAGCGCCAGGATAGACACCTCATTTTAATCGTTGGGAGCAAGGGATTTCTTCAGTTCAACCAACTATTGCGACAAAATAGAATAGATGTTACCAACTTAGGTAATATTAGGATTGAACCATTCATTCATGATATGGATATACCATTAGCTGCCGCTGACCTGGTGGTGGGTCGGGCGGGGGCATCATTTTTGGCGGAGGTTTTAGTACGGGGGGTGCCCGCCGTGCTGGTACCGTACCCTTATGCCACCAATAACCATCAGGAGTATAACGCTAAAGCCCTGGCTGCCCAGGGGGCAGCGGTGGTGATTCCCGATAGACAGGTGACTGGGCAGCATTTATTGCAGGAAGTGGAAAACCTGCTCAACGACGAGTATAAGCTTGAGAAGATGCGCCAAACTTCGCTGAACTTGGGCAAGCCAGAAGCTTTGGACCAAATACTGGATTTAATTGTGGAGGTCGCAAGGAAAAATGATGTCAGCAAAAGTAGAAGCTGAATTGAGGGCAGGGGAAAAAGGGGCGGGAACTTTGTTATCCCGAGGTGCCAAGGTGTACTTTATTGGTATCGGCGGTATTGGCATGAGCGCCTTGGCTAGAGTACTGTTAGCAGATGGTTATCAAATATCCGGCTCTGACCTGAAAGCTAGCTCAATCATAAACGAACTGGTTCTTGCCGGTGCCAAGGTCAGGATCGGGCACCATCATAGCTATCTGCCTGCAGATACTGATTTAGTGGTAGTCTCCTCGGCTATTGGTGAGGATAATCCTGAGCTTCAGGCTGCTCGTGAGCTGAACCTTCCGGTCATTAAACGGGGACAGCTTTTAGCGTTGCTGATGAAAAACAAGAAAGGAATTGCCGTGGCTGGAGCTCACGGAAAGACTACTACCAGTTCCATGATTGCCAGGATCCTTCAGGCCTGGGGGGCAGACCCTACCATCTTGTTGGGGGGGCAACCACAGGATAGTGGTACCAATGGTGAACTAGGCCTCGGTGAATACTTGGTTGCCGAGGCAGACGAAAGTGACGGTTCCTTTCTCTTGCTATCCCCCTGGGTTACAGTGGTAACCAACATTGAAGCCGATCACTTGGACTATTATCGCTCTTTGGATACGATCGAGGAGGCCTTCCGAAGATTTTTGAGTCAAACCAGACCCGGGGGATTTGCAGTACTGTGTGCAGATGATGGCGTAGTAGCTCGAATCGCTAGGCATTGTCAAGTGCCTCATTTCCTCTACGGTATCGATGCTGAAGCTGATTATGTGGCTAGAAATTTGGAATTTGCCCCAAGCAAATCCAGGTGCGATGTCTATTACCATGGAGACCTGATTGGTGATTTGGAACTCTCTCTCCGTGGTCGTCATAATATAGCTAATGCCTTAGCTGCTGTTACTGTTGCCCACCGCCTGGGAGTACCATTTTCCGTAGCCCGAGAATCCTTGGCTTTGTTCAAAGGGGTGAAGCGGCGTTATCACCGAATAGGGGTGGCGCGGGGAGTGACCGTCATTGATGACTATGCGCATCATCCGACTGAGATTAGAATGGTCCTACTAGCGGCACGGCAGGATTCTCCTCGCCGCGTAATTGCGGTTTTTCAGCCTCACCGCTATTCCCGGACTGCTTATCTTTACCGAGAGTTCGGAAAAGCGTTTGACCAAGCGGATATCGTAATAGTTACCGATGTTTATGGTGCCGGGGAAAAACCTATGGCTGGTGTGTCTGGCGAGTTGGTTTGGAAAGCTATCAAGGAAAATGGTCATCCCAGCGCTTACTATATTCCTGAATTGGGTCAGGTAGCCCCTTATTTACGTGATAACTGCCAGGCGGGCGACATGGTGCTGACTTTAGGTGCGGGAGATGTCTATACAGTAGGCAAAGAGTTTCTCGAAATGAATTAGCGTTGGAAGAGAAAGTGGGAATGGTGTGCGCAATAATACTCTTGCAGTCAAAGAGCTTCGGAGCATGGTACGCGGCCAGGTGATGTGTAATGCACCTATGGTGCAGTATACAACCTGGCGGGTTGGTGGCCCGGCTGACATCTTGTTGATTCCATATGATGCCGAAGACGTTTTCAATGCCTGCCAGTTGGCACGAAGGTATGACCTTCCCATCACTGTAATTGGGAACGGTTCCAACATATTAGTGAAGGATGCTGGAATTCGCGGACTTACCATACGAACTGCTGGTGGGCTAACGGGAGTTGAAGCTATAGGCGAAGGCAAGGTGCGGGTCAATGCCGGGACCATGGTGGGAAGCCTGATTGGGTACTGCATTCGTCACTCCTTGGCGGGACTCGAATTTCTAGCGGGTATTCCTGCTACCATCGGTGGGGCCACCATCATGAATGCTGGTGCCATGGGTCAATGCATAGGCGAAATACTCCGAGCAGTAGAGGTACTAGATCCTGATATGGTTGTTAGGCAATACCAGCGGAAAGATCTCAACTTTGAATATCGCCGCTCGTCTTTGATGGGTACCCAAAAAATAGTTCTGGCAGCCGAACTAGGAGTGAAACCGGGAAATCGTGCACATATCACCGAGAGAGCTCGACAAAACCTGGTTATGCGCCGAAAACAGCAACCGTTGAACTCTCCTAGTGCAGGAAGTGTCTTCATTAACCCTCCGGGCTGGGCAGCAGGCTATTTGATCGAGAAGGCTGGCGGCAAAGGACTGACTCGAGGAGGAGCTAGCGTTTCAACCAAACACGCAAATTTTATCGTTAATACTGGCAGGGCTACAGCTTCAGACATATTAGGGCTTATCGATGAAGTTCGTGCTCTAGTCCAAAAACAATTTAACATCCTCCTGGAAACAGAGATTCAAATTCTTGGCTAGCTGACACTAAAAGCCAGGGGGGGTTCTAATTGAATGCCATTCGGATCAGGGGAGGCATACCCCTCTCCGGGACCGTTAGAATTAGCGGAGCCAAGAACGCTGCGCTTCCTGTGATGGCAGCTACTCTCTTAACCGAGGAGAAGTGCCGTATCAACCAAGTGCCCGCTTTGGGCGATGTAATGGTTATGGGCCATGTTCTGGAGCTGCTGGGCGCTAGAGTGACTCACAATGGAGAGTCCATGTTAATTGATAACCGCGACGTACAGCCTCGGAAGGTTTTGTCGCCGCTAATGCGGCAGCTCCGTGCTTCTTGCTTGAGCCTTGGGCCTTTGCTGGGTCGGTTTGGTTGGGCATGCATAAGCTATCCCGGTGGATGTGATATTGGGCCTCGTCCCATCGATTTACACTTGAAAGGCTTGGCAGCTATGGGGGCAGAGATCTCCCAGGAGGGAGGGTACATTAGTGCGAGGGCAAGAGAACTCGTAGGTGCAAATATCCACCTAGATTTTCCTAGCGTGGGCGCTACCGAGAATCTTATGATGGCAGCTAGCCTGGCCAAGGGTACAACATTGATACACAATGCTGCCAAGGAACCCGAGATAGTAGATTTACAAAATTACTTGAATTCCATGGGCTGGACTTCACACCATTAAAATTGAGGGAGTTGAAAGATTAAGCGGGGCAGAGCACGAAATCATTCCTGACCGAATTGAGGCAGGAACCTATCTGATTGCAGGAGCCATTACCGGAGGGACTCTAAGGGTAGAAAACGTCGTACCTGAGCATTTGAGTGCACTGATTGCTAAGTTAGGCGAAGCGGGAGCTGTATTGGCGATTGGTCCGGACTATATTGAGATTGTGGGACCGGCTAGGCCCAGGGCAGTAGATGTAAAGACTTTGCCCTATCCTGGTTTTCCCACAGACCTACAGCCCCAGATTATGGCTCTCCTATCTCTAGCTGAGGGGACAAGTACGATTACCGAAAGCATCTTTTTAAGCCGTTTTAAACACGTGGATGAGCTCCGAAGGATGGGGGCCCAGATTGTAACCGAGGGCCAGAGTGCCATTGTTCGGGGTGTAAAAAAGTTGGTTGGGGCCACGGTTACAACTACTGACCTCCGTGCTGGGGCCGGCCTCCTCCTGGCTGGTTTGGCTGCCGAGGGGGTTACCGTGCTGGAACAGATCCAGCACTTAGATCGGGGCTACAGTGACATCGAAAGCAAACTGAAAAGTCTCGGGGCCGAGATAGAGCGATTGGCGACCAATTGATCGCGGCGAGACGAAGCAAGATAGGCTTTTTAAGGTGATGGAATTGAAGGCAAAAATAGCTATCATAGGTTTTGCACTAATCTTTTTAAGCGGGGGCATCTACTTGTTCCTACAATCGTCATTCTTTGCAGTACAAAAAGTAGTGGTAGTAGGAGTATCAACCTTAAGCGGGCCCGAAGTGGTTGAGCTAGCTGGTATAGAACCCGGCACCAATATTTTTGCCATCCGGACCGAGGAGGTTAAGCGTCGGCTTCTCACCCTGCCAGCTATTGCTGGCGTAAGCATTGAGCGTCACCTTCCTTCATCTATTACATTGGAAGTTCAGGAGAGACGGCCAGTAGCAGTGGTCAGGGGAAGTAGCGGTCTGCTGGCGTTAGACCAGGAGGGATTTTGTATAGCTAAGGCTGATAGGCTGAGCTCTCTAAAATTGCCGCTTCTAAGTCGCCAGAGCACCAATGATATTGAGAACTTGAGTTTAGGGGGGCGCTTACGCGGTGAGGGATGGGACATCCTGCTCAACATAGCGGCTAAGGTGTCCGACTCGAGTAGAGGCCAAATCAGCGAGATACGTTTGGACAAGCTTAATCACCTCAGCATTTACCTATTGTGGGGTCCTGAGATTAGGCTGGGGGAAGCTGGGTCCTTAAATCCGGAAGTAATAACGGAAAAGGTCAATATGGTAGAGAAAATCATTGGCTTGTGGCGCCAAGGGCAGTTTCCTCCTACCACCCGGTACATTGATGTTGGCCACCAGGGCTTCCCGACGCTGGGTGAAGTGAGCTTAAAGGAGTAGGAAGGTGAGGGGTATGTGGTTACCGATTGTTGGACTGGTAGTAGGAATCATGTTAGGACTTTTGTTTCCGTTTCATGTTCCGGTAGCTTATGCTAAATACATGTCAGTAGCGGTTTTAGCGGCCTTGGATTCAGTTTTTGGCGGCCTTCGAGCTGGGCTGGAAGACAGTTTTGATAATGCTATTTTTCTTACCGGGTTTTTTACTAACGCTCTCCTAGCAGGGATACTAGCCTACATTGGCGATCAATTGGGCGTGGAGCTATACTTAGCGGCGGTATTTGCCTTTGGTGTGCGCCTATTTCAAAACTTGGCCATTATGCGAAGGGAAATCCTTAAAAGCTGGCGTGGACGTTAGGCTTTTGCAGGGAAAATTAGGTTGAACGTGGAATTGTTGAACATCCTGCTCAGCAGCCAAGGGGGCGTAGTGGTTGGCCAAGCGTAATACGATAGTAGGCCTGGATGTGGGATCAACGAAGGTGGCCGCGATTGTTGGCCAGGTAATGGAGGATGGCCATATAAACATCATTGGGCTTGGCCAGACCCCTTCTCTAGGTATACGAAAAGGAATGGTAGTAGACATCGAGGCAACGGCCAAGGCCATACGGTCGGCTGTAGAAAAGGCTGAGCAAATGAGCGGCATTGAAATCGAATCTGCCTTTGTCAGCATTGGAGGGCCTCATATTGCTTGTTCCAGAAACCGGGCTGTAGTTGCGGTGTCGAGAGAGGATCAAGAAATATCAAGTGAGGATACCCAACGAGTCTTACAAGCCGCTAAGCTAATACCACTGTCGCCAGACCGGAGGGTAATCCATGTTCTTCCTTGCCATTATACGGTTGATGGCTATGGAGGCATTGTTGACCCGGTTGGAATGTACGGAAATAGACTAGAAGTAGAAAGCCAGATTATAACTGGAGCAAGCAACGCTGTTCAGAACTTGTTGAAGAGCGTCTATAAGGGTGGAGTGGAAGTTCAAGAGCTAGTAGCAAGCTCACTAGCCACAGCCGAGGCGGTATTGATGCCAGCTGAGCGTGAGCTAGGGGTCGTCTTGGTTGATATTGGTGGCGGGACTTCTGATATTGCTATCTTCCATGAGGGCAGCTTGTGGTTTGCAACGGTGCTACCGGTTGGCGGAAGTTACCTGACGAGCGACTTGGCGGTAGGGCTAAGAACGCCACTTAGTGAAGCTGAAAGGCTCAAACAGGAGCACGGCACTGTACTAGTAAGCGAAACCTCAGATGCTGATTTTGTTGAAGTGCCCAGCATTGGGATGCAGGAGCGCCGGCAAGTTTCGCTAAAGATGGTGGCCAGCATTCTGGAACCGAGAGCCCAAGAGATTTGCGGCTTGATCAAGCAAGAGCTCCAGCGGTCTGGATATGGAGAGTTGGTGCCTGGGGGTATTGTGCTTACTGGCGGTGTGTCACAGACGCGGGGTCTGGCTGATCTGCTTGCTCGTGACCTCAACCTCCCGGTACGCTTGGGTCGACCGGTAGATGTGGGTGGCTTGGCTGATATGGTTAACCTTCCTTCGCTGGCGACAGCTTGTGGGTTGGTTGTATATGGAGCTCAGCGTTCAAGTCAGTTGCATTTGACTAATGAGAAGCATTCTTCATTGGGAAGAATGTGGGACAAGATTTCTAGTTGGTTTAGAGAGCTGATTTCAGTTTGAGCGTTTGGTGAGAAGGAGGTTTTGCCATGTTAGAATTGGAGGAAGTGAGCGGGGAGCAATTCGCCGGAATTAAGGTAGTAGGGGTTGGAGGAGGCGGAAATAATGCGGTTAATAGGATGATTAAGGCGGGATTGCAAGGGGTAGAATTCATCGGCGTCAATACCGATCTCCAAGCTTTGCAACTCTGCCAAGCCGAGGGCAAGCTGCAGATCGGAGCTAAGCTGACGAAGGGTCTTGGGGCTGGGGCTAATCCTGAAATTGGAAAGAAGGCAGCCGAGGAAAGCCGCGATGAAATCATGGCGGCCATTCGAAATGCGGACATGGTTTTTGTTACCGCTGGCATGGGCGGCGGAACCGGGACTGGCGCTGCACCAGTGGTAGCTGAGTTAGCCAAACAAGCTGGGGCCCTAACCGTAGGAGTGGTCACCCGCCCGTTTAGCTTTGAAGGCCGCAAACGAGCCGAGCAAGCGGAGAAAGGAATTGCTGAACTTAGAACTAAAGTAGACACTCTAATCGTAATTCCCAATGATCGTCTGCTTCAAGTGGTGGACAAGCAAACTTCCATAACCGAAGCTTTCCGAATTGCCGACGACGTATTGCGGCAGGGAGTGCAGGGGATCTCCGATCTTATTGCCGTTCCCGGTCTCATCAACCTGGATTTTGCCGATGTCAAGGCTATTATGTTGGACACTGGATCGGCCCTCATGGGTATTGGTAGAGCTAGCGGAGAAAAAAGAGCGGCAGAGGCGGCCCGCATGGCCATCTCGAGTCCATTGCTAGAGACTTCGATTGAGGGAGCCAAAGGAGTTCTTCTTAATATCACCGGAGGTAACGATTTGGGGTTGTTCGAGGTAAACGAGGCGGCAGAGATCATTGCCTCGGCTGCCGACCGGGATGCCAACATAATCTTTGGGGCGGTAATAGATGAGACTTTGGGCGATGAAATCCGCATTACGGTAATTGCTACGGGCTTCGACCAAAAGCCTTCCAAAAAAGTGGAGCTGCCTGAACTAGAACTTAAGGGTTTCGACACAGACCAGCTGGACATACCAGCGTTTCTACGCCGGCGCTAGGGCGCATTCTTAAACAAATATATTGGGTTATGCGAGATAACCGGCAGGGTGACTGCTGGTTTTTTCGTTTTCGGGTAAGGGATTGCGACAATTTTTTGCCAGCCTGACAGGTACAATGGTGTTATCAAAGGTCATCTACCTTCATACAATGGTAACAATTAACGGTAGCCCTGTGTGGACGGGGTGGTTTAGTGCCGCCAGTTGTTTACCTAGATGTATATTTCTTAATTAATCTGACTATGGACTATGTCATCCTATGGACGGTGGCCAAACTGGGTCGGTTTCGGGTCTCGGCTACCCGTCTACTAGCTGGTGCTTTGGTAGGATCAGTATTCTCAGCTTTGGGCATAACTGGGTTAGTTCCTATCTGGGGACCGGAATCTCTCTACTGGAAGGTAATAGTCTCTGCCGTGATGACACTGGTAACCTTTATGCCCTTGGGATGGATACAGGCTCTCTACGGCATTGGTTATCTTTACTTGGTGACTTTTCTCATCGGCGGCGCTATAGTGGGTGCTATTTCCATGTTTTCAAGTTCATTCTATCGGCTAGGAGCCATTCGCGGGGTTTCTTCTTTTTTGGTTGATGTGAAGTACCCTTGGCTAGTGGTGGGTATCATCGCTGCCTGGTTTTTTGCTCGCCTGGGCATTCCCTTTCTTCAAAAAAATGTATTTCAAAGCTTATTTAGGGTTCCGATCATTTTACGGTTTGGGAAGCAAGCCTTTCCAACTTACGCGCTGGTAGATACCGGAAACAACCTCAAGGACCCTTTAACCCAAAAACCAGTTATGATCGTTGAGTACGATTTGCTTGGTCCCATATTGCCTGAGGAAGTTCGCAGGCTGTTTGAAACGGATGGTGAGCCTGATGCCCAAAAGATTGCCGCCATTTTAGGCCAGACGAGCTTGGCGTCAAGAGTTCGACTTATTCCTTTTAGTTCTATAGGTAAACCGCAGGGTTTACTCCTTGGTCTTCGGCCAGACGAGGTAGTAGTAGTTCATGATCGGAGGCCCATTAAGATTCGGGGGGTGATTATTGGAGTTTACAGGAAAAAGTTATCACCCAGCGGCGAATATAGGGCCTTGCTTCACCCTCAGATATTGGAGTTAGCCATGGGAGCCTAATAGTTAGGGGCGAGGAGCGCCCCATGCGGCCAGGCCGCACAACCGGATATAACGAAAAATTAGCCATTCCGCCTCTGCCCACCTAGCCCTACCGAGGTTCGCAAGGGTAGGGGGGCAGGGTTGGCGGCTGGAAGTAAATGGTTGTTCGGAGGGGGGTACCACCAATGAGAACTGTCGAGCTACCGCATTGGCTACTCAAGGTACTGCGCTGGCTTGGCTTGCTCAAGGACATCTACTATATTGGCCGCAGTGAAGCTTTGCCGGCTCCACTAAGTAACGAGGAAGAGGCTGCCTTGTTAGATCAGCTGGGAAATGGAGATACAAATGCCAAGGCCTCATTGATCGAACATAACTTGCGCCTAGTGGTCTATATTGCTAGGAAGTTTGAGAATACAGGAGTAGCAATAGAAGATCTGGTGTCAATAGGAACTATTGGGCTGATCAAGGCCGTGAATACGTTTGATCCGGGCAAAAAGATTAAACTGGCCACTTATGCCTCTAGGTGCATAGAAAATGAGATTCTCATGTACCTCAGGAGGACCAGTCGCAATCGACTTGAGATCTCCTTTGATGAGCCGCTCAACATTGATTGGGATGGGAATGAGCTCTTGCTTTCTGATGTTCTAGGAACGGACACCGATGCAACATACCGTTCCGTAGAAGAAGAGGTGGATAAGAAGCTCCTACAGGCAGCTATGAGCAAGCTTTCTCCACGTGAGAGGAAGATTATGGAATGCCGCTTTGGGTTAAAGGGTGGTCGGGCCAAAACTCAGAAGGAGGTAGCTGACCTTTTGGGCATCTCGCAATCTTATATATCTCGGCTAGAAAAAAGGATCATTAAACGATTGCGCCGAGAGATTATCCGGTTGGAGTAAGTTAAGGCCCGGTTTTGCCGGACCTTTTTCTTGACTTAAATCTCCTGCCGTTGCCTCTTCCTTCACTTCCCTCTTCAAAGATCTTTTTCCTGCGTTCCTAAGAGGCTGAGTATGTTCTTGCCATGTTCGCTATGCTTGGACCTGAAGGCAATTCTGCTCCTTTCCTTTGCAGTATAAAAGTATATGCCGTTGGCAATAATGAAAAATGCCTTGCAAGGAAAGGAGGTTGCATGTGGTCAACAAGGTAGAAATTTGCGGTGTGAATACCTCCAAGCTACCGGTATTGACCAACGACGAGATGCGCCACCTATTTAAAGCCATGAATAATGGCGATCAGAGTGCCCGTGATAAGCTCATTAACGGCAACCTCCGGCTGGTGCTGAGCGTGATCCAGCGGTTTGCCAACCGCGGGGAGTACGTTGACGATTTGTTTCAAGTGGGGTGTATTGGTCTTATCAAGGCTATTGACAACTTTGACTTAGGTCAGAATGTAAAGTTTTCAACTTATGCTGTTCCTATGATTATAGGTGAAATCAGGCGGTATCTACGGGATAATAACCCGATTCGGGTTAGCCGATCATTAAGAGACATTGCTTACAAGGCTTTACAGGTTCGCGATGCCCTAATCAATAAGCATTCTCGTGAACCTTCAATAACAGAAATAGCTAACGAACTAAATCTTCCGCGCGAGGAAGTCGTTTTTGCTTTAGACGCAATCCAAGAGCCAGTTTCATTGTTCGAGCCCATCTACCACGATGGAGGAGACCCGATTTACGTTATGGACCAAGTTGGTGATGAAAAGAATCTCGACATCAATTGGCTGGAAAACATCGCGGTGCGGGAGGCATTAAAGAAGCTCAATTCTAGAGAGAGATTAATTCTAACCTTACGTTTCTTTGAGGGCAAGACTCAGATGGAAGTAGCTGAAGAGATTGGCATTTCCCAAGCTCAAGTATCCAGACTCGAGAAAGCAGCGCTGATGCATATGCAAAAGCACATGTAGATGTGCTGGTAGTCAGGGAGGCACGGTTACAGGTTATGCGGAAATGGAAGGTAGCACTACTCTCAGTTCTCCTCCTAGGCTTGAGCGGCCTAGTCATGTATAGTGCGTTTGGCTGGTCTGAGGGTGGCGATCAACCGCTTCAATGCCGGAACATTATACGTTTTCATGTAGTGGCCAATAGCGACTGCCCCGACGATCAGAAACTCAAGCTCTTAGTGCGAGATGAAGTTCTCAAAGTGGTAGCGCCAGAGTTAAACCAAGCGCGTTCGGCCGAAGAGGCCTGGTGTAAATTGGCTGACAACCGAGAGCTTATGAGGGTCAGCGCCGAAAAGGTTATCCGGGCGCACGGTTATAACTATCCGGTTCAGGTTGATATGGGGCGTTGGCAGTTCCCGACGCGTTGCTACGGTAAGTTAGTGTTACCGGCCGGAAGCTATGAAGCTGTTCGGGTTACTATAGGTAATGGGGAAGGGCAAAACTGGTGGTGCGTTATTTTTCCGCCGTTATGCTTAGTTGATATTGCCGGCGGAGTCAGCGAGCAATCGAGCGCAGCTCGCGCGGCTAATGAATCAATAAACGCGACCACACAACCAACCTATGCCGCCGGGGGGAAGGGTAGTCCAGCCTTCACTATTCGGTTTAAGCTATGGGATTGGCTGCAGGCTTCAGCCCAGCACTTAGAACAGGTGCTAGGGTGGCAATCATCACCTGATGAGGAGGGATACCAGGAGTAATAAGTGGATCAAGCCCTCATATAATTGGTAATAAAGAAAAGCAGGGGGTGAGGGCTTGATCAGAGTCTCTGATTTGCGGATGCTAGATGTGGTCAACGTGGTTGATGGGCGACGCCTAGGGCCGATAAAGGATGTGGACCTGGATGTTGAAGCAGGCAAAATCAAATCCCTCATCCTTCCGACTCCCAGCCGTTTTTGGAGTCTTTGGGGTAAAAACGATGACCTGGAGGTTCCGTGGGACAAGGTTAAGGTGGTGGGTGTGGATGTAATATTAGTAGAGGTACCTACAGTGACCGAGCCTAAGCATGAGCGTATTCTGGCTAAGTGAACAACCCTTCTTATCTCCTCTTTTCTTTTGGTCACCTGCCTTTGGCCGTTCGGGCTCCGAATAGGCAACTTGAGACTGAGCCATGCCGTTGTTCCCCTTGCTCCAACGGTATGATTGCTTTAATATAGAGGGCAAGAACCTCCTTGTGGGGTGAAGGAGGATTTTCGCCATGTTGCGCCATCTACTTGCGGATGCGTGGTCATGGCAAAGCTCCGGAGGAGTAGACTTTCTGGCCTTGCCGCTGGCTGTGGGCTCAAGCTCAGCTTATGCTTATTTTTCCTCCCGTATAGGTGGGGTAAGTGAGCCTCCTTATGATCAGCTCAATTTGTCATGGTCGGTAGGCGATGACGCTGAGAATGTGGAAATGAACCGGCGGCGCTTCGCTGGTGCGCTGGGCCTAGCTGTGGATGCGATCATTTGGTTACGGCAGGTGCATAGTGACCAGGCGGTTATCATTGATTCTCTTCCCTTCCGATATTCTTACACCTATACCGGCGGTGAAGTTCTGGTCGGTGACGCGTTAATCACCGATCAGGAGGGAACCGGGCTGTGTACTAGCCATGCCGATTGTGTGCCTGTGTATGTAGTTGACCCTGTGCGGCATGTTGGCGCCATGATTCACGCCGGGTGGAGGGGAACAGTGGCTGGTATCGTTGAAAAGACCTTAGCAGCAATGGCAGCTCGTTGGGGATCGGAGCCTAAGGATTGCATTGCTGCCATTGGGCCTAGTATAGGTCCGTGCTGCTACCAGGTTGGAGCGGAAGTTGTAAGTGCTTTAGCCAAAAATGTACCTTCACCGGTTAAGGCGTTTGATAAGGCGGCAGCAAAGAATCAAAGCTCGGACAGATATTCCTTGGATCTAAAGCTGATTATTGCCGGGATACTGCAATTCTATGGACTTGAGCCCGACCGGATCATCCAGAGTAGGTTATGCACGTCTTGTTTGCCTGAGTGGTTTTATTCTCATCGACGGGATAAGGGAAAAACAGGGAGAATGGCGGCAGTTTTAGTTTTGGGCACTTAAAGTTATTGATTGCGGAGGGGTCCACAGTGAAAAGCATGAGGTGGGTAATGCGGGCGCTCACCACAGTAGTGGTCATTGTTGCTGCCGTCTGGATTGTCACCTCAATAGTCTCCAGCTTTAAAGATTTGCTCATCAGAACCGAGGTTGTACGTCCCGCGTGGGCCGAAAAAAAGGTGCCTGCAACTGCTTGGGTTGTGCGTAAGGAAAAGACCATCGTTGCGCCGATAAGCGGGGTGGTAAAACCACTGATCAATGATGGTGAACGAGTTAGGGTTGGCGACAAAATAGCTGTGGTTGAAGGTGGGTTAGATAGCCGTGGCAACCCGCTGCATCTCAACATTATGGTCGACTCAAGTGGTTACATATGCTTCCACCCTGATGGCCTGGAAAAGATCCTGACTCCAGGCAATTTAGATAAGATAGTTCCTGATCAGTTGCTTAATCGGACTCTAGAAGTCAAGCCTGTGGCCAAGGTTAACTCAGGTCAACCCTTTGCCAAGATAATTGACAATCTGTCTCCTTTATTTCTCTACATTCCCCGCGATGAGGAGGGCCAGCCTACAGTGGCTCCAGCCCAACAACTTTGGTACCGGGTTAGTGGACAGGATCGCCTGGAAGAGGCAGAGGTGGTAACGGTTACTCCCAAGGCAGTAGTCCTCAAGCTATCTCGCTGGAATAGCCAACTTCAGGAGACAAGAAAAGCTGAGGTCGAGCTGGTGTATAGCCGGATATATGGGATCCTTGTGCCACAGTCGGCCATAGTCGAAAAAGACATGGCCAAAGGTATATATGTTGTCCACGAAGGCAAGGTTAAATGGAAGAGCATTAAGGTGATTGCCGATTGGGGCGAAGAGCTGATTATCGATGGCTTGGAGCCCGGTACCAGGATCATTCTCAATCCGAGCCTGGTTCGAGAAGGCCGTCGAATTTCGACCAACAGCGAAAGCAGGATTTTTTGGGCCTAGAGAGAACGTTCTTACCAGGATAGCACCTGGTGTCTAACCCAACTGGAGGGCCAATGTTGCGACCGTGATTTAATCGAGGAGAGCTTCAGGATGGCTGTTGATGTAAAGGCGAATCTAGACCTAGTCAAGGAACGAATTGCCCAGGCGGCGGCGAAGTCAGGGAGAGATCCACAAGAAGTACGGATTGTAGCTGTGACTAAGAATGTTCCCCTCGATGTGGTGAGGCAGGCTATAGAGGCAGGGGTTCGGATAGTTGGAGAGAATCGAGTCCAAGAAGCAATGACTAAGTTTCCTTACTTAGATTCGTGCGTTGAGCGGCATTTCATAGGACACTTGCAGCGGAACAAAGTTAGGGCAGTTGTCCAAGCGGTAAACTTGATCCATTCCTTGGATAGCCTCAGGCTGGCCGAAGAAATCAATAAATGGGGAGAGCGTTTGGGAAGGCCCGTTGAAGTCTTGATTCAGGTCAATGTTTCCGGCGAGGCATCTAAATATGGAGTAAGCCCTGATGCACTCGAGGCCTTTACCGAAAAAGTGGCCCAGCTCGCTTATATTAGAGTCAGGGGTCTTATGACTATTGCCCCGGAATTTAAGAATGCCGAAGATGCGCGCCCGGTCTTTCGAAAGCTCTCGCAACTGGCCTTGGAAATTGGTAAGCGAAATTTGCCAGGTGTGGAGGTGCAATTCTTGTCTATGGGTATGACCAATGATTACTGGGTGGCAGTGGAAGAAGGAGCTAATTTGGTACGAATAGGACGAGCTCTATTTGGAGAACGCGGGAGGTGATGGTGTTGGGTAGGGGGTTTTGGGATAAGATATTGGGATTTTTGGGCATGGACCAAGAGGAGTTTTCAGCTGAGGAAGGGCAGGTGCAACCTCCCGGCCGACTTAATGTAGTTGATTTACCAACCGCTAGGCAGGTAAAAATGGTGGTAGCCGCTCCAAATTCCTTTGAATATGCGCGTAACCTTGCTGACCACTTGAAGAATCGGCGTCCAGTGATACTCAATTTGGAAAAACTCGAGATGGAAGAAGCTAAAAGAATCTTGGACTTTATTAGCGGAGTCACTTATGCTATCAATGGGTACACCAGGAAGATTTCCAACCAGATCTTCCTCTTCGCTCCGAATAATGTGGATATTTCTGGAGACGTTATACCGCATGCGTCTGAAGCTAAAAAGGAAATCCGGCGCTTGGAGCTATCTGACCGGGCGAAATAAGTAAGGTAGGTGCCAAAGTAATTGTACACAATAGGAGTCATTGGTGGGGGCACTATGGGAGGGGCCTTAGTTGGTGGAATGATAAGGTCAGGTGTATTTGCCCCTAACCAGATTCAAGTAAGCGACGTAGATCCAAAACGGATCCAGGAGCTGGTAGAGCTTTATGGCATAAATGGTACTACCAATAACTCAGAGCTGGTCAAATCTTGCAGCTGCGTAATCTTAGCGGTTAAGCCGGCTGTAGTAGATACTGTACTCCGCCCGCTCACCTCCTTTTTCTCTGGGGATCAACTTTTGATTTCCATTGCTGCTGGAATTACCATAAATCATTTAGAAAAGATTCTTCCTGGCATACCCATTATTCGGGCTATGCCCAATGCTCCTTGCATTATTGGCGCAGGGGTTACTGCTATTGCCCTGGGAAGCAAAACGGAGAACAAACATCACCAATTGGCTGAAAAAGTGTTGGGTTCTATGGGAAAAACCTGGACTGTAGAGGAGAAGCTTATGGACGCGGTAACCGGGTTGAGCGGAAGCGGGCCTGCTTACGTCTATCTGATTATCGAGGCTTTGGCAGACGGCGGGGTATTAGCTGGTCTACCCCATTCATTAGCCCTTGCCTTGGCCACGGAGACAGTTATTGGCGCTGCGAAAATGGTAGAGCAAACTCAACAACACCCCGGGATTTTGAAGAATCAGGTTACCTCCCCTGGGGGCACAACTATTGCCGGACTAAGCGAATTGGAAACCTCTGGGGTCAGGGGGGCATTAATGCGGGCGGTCGAGCGGGCAACTATGCGTTCCCAGGAACTGAGTCGCCCCGAATAAGAAAGCAAGGTGTTGAGGCATTGGGATTAATCGATTCAGTTGTAAGAGTTGCTTTTCAAGTGATGGAGATTCTAATAATAATCCGGGTATTGCTATCCTGGATACCTCACAATCCCCACAACCCACTAACTAGTTTCATTTATGAGATTACAGAACCCATCTTAGCGCCATTTCGCCGACTTATGCCTCGGGGAGGAGCTCCCATCGATTTCTCGCCCATGATTGCTTTGTT